>CANHSD010000054.1 GCA_947463105.1 Chitinophagaceae bacterium | reverse complement strand
CTTTCCCTGGCCATTGGCCAAGGCCATGCCCGATAGGGCAAACAACAGCAGGAAGATCTTTTTCATAGGACTAAATTACAGCATTATTCCCATTCGATGGTTGCTGGCGGCTTGCTGGAGATATCGTAAACAACCCGATTGATGCCCCTGACCCTGTTGATGATTTCGTTGGATACTTCTCCAAGGAATTCGTAGGGAAGGTGGGCCCAGTCTGCCGTCATGCCATCAACCGAAGTCACAGCCCGGAGGGCTACAGTGAATTCATAGGTTCTTTCATCTCCCATAACTCCAACAGACTTGACAGGAAGCAGGATGGCACCTGCCTGCCAAACCTTGTTGTAGAGATCGTGTTTCTTCAGGGATGCTATGTAGATGTTGTCTGCTTCTTGCAACAGCCTTACTTTTTCTTCCGTGATTTCACCAAGGATACGGATGGCCAGTCCAGGCCCAGGAAATGGATGCCTGAACAGGAGGTCATGTGGTATGCCCAGTTCCAACCCTACTTTCCTTACCTCATCCTTGAAAAGATAGCGCAAAGGCTCTACCAGACTGAGTTTCATTGTTTCTGGCAGCCCGCCTACATTGTGGTGAGACTTGATCGTAACAGAAGGACCGTGTACAGATACACTTTCAATGACATCTGGGTAGATGGTGCCTTGCCCCAGGAAGGAAATGTCTGTCAATGATTGGGCTTCCTGGTCAAAAATTTCAATAAAGGTTCTGCCGATGGCTTTTCTTTTTTCTTCCGGATTGCTCAGGCCATTCAGCGCTCCATAAAATTCACGCTTCGCATCAACCCCTTTTACATTGAGGTCCAGGACTTCATAAGTTTTGAGTACTGCTTCAAATTCATCTTTCCTCAGCACACCATTGTCAACAAAAATCCCGAACAGATTTTTGCCAATGGCCCTGTGGATAAGGGTTGCAGCAACAGTAGAGTCAACGCCACCGCTGAGTGCCATCACCACTTTTTTGTCGCCAATTTGTTTTTTCAATGCCTCGACAGTGTCCGTGATAAAATGCGCGGGTGTCCAGTCTCCACTGCATCCACAAACGGTATAGAGAAAATTCTGGATGATTTTTTTACCGTATTCAGAGTGGTAAACCTCAGGGTGGAACTGAAGGCCAAATATTTCATTGCAGCCAGGCTCGTCTACCTTGAAAGCGGCAATGGGGATAGAATTTGTGGTTGCCAGTAAGGTCGCATTATGAGGAAGTTCCAAAATGGAATCGCCATGGCTCATCCACACCTGAGAAGTTTCAGGAACCGAAGCCAGCAAAACATTTTCAATATTGGTTTGCAGGATAGCCCTGCCGTATTCCCTTTTTTCAGACCGCTCAACACGGCCCCCGAAGGATTTTGCTGTGAGCTGTGCTCCATAACAAATACCCAATACATTGCGCTGTGTAGCGATAGCCTTGATGTCTACCTCCGGAGCATTGGGATCATTCACAGAAAATGGTGATCCTGAAAGGATGACCCCCTTCAGGTCTGGACTGAATTCGATGTTCTTGTGATAAGGTACAATTTCACAATATACATTGGCTTCCCTGACTGCACGGGCGATCAATTGGGTGTACTGGGAACCAAAATCGAGGATGAGAATTTTTTCTGTCATAGATAGAAGCGAAGGTAAAGATTTAGGGGAACTGGAGGATAGGGTAAAAGAAAAAAGAACATCCTTGTGGGATGTTCTTTTCAAAAATATTTACGGAAGCAGATTAGGCTGCCTTGCTGGCCACAGCTTTGGTCAGCTTGCTTTTCAGGTTAGCGGCCTTGTTCTTGTGGATTACACCCTTCTTTGCAAGTTTATCGATTTTGCTCAATACACTTGGAAGTGTTTCTGTTGCTGCAGCTGCATCAGTAGTTGCGCGAAGATCACGCATCATGTTACGGGTGGTTTTACCCTGGTAACGGTTTTTCTCTCTGCGCTTAGCTACCTGACGTACATCCTTCTTGGTTGCCTTATGATTTGCCATCTTTGTATTTTCTTTTAAACGGGATGCAAATGTAATACAATTCCCGATATCTTCCAAAATTAAGCCTTTTTTAAATGAAATTGATTGATTTATACTTGAAGATTCCTGTTATTTTTTCAGTTCAAATGAACGATATTTGCGCACAGTTTTGTCATTCAACCTTTTAGTGTCTTCCCATGAAGGATTTTTCTTACATAACATCATCGCATCCGTCCTATATTGAACAGCTGTATCAGGACTTCTCCCGCTCCCCTGAAAGCATTGATCCTGACCTCCGCAAATTCTTTGAAGGTTTTGATTTTGCCGTAACCCAGGTGCAGGGAAAACCTTCTACTGCCGCAGTTGCAGCAGGTGGAGACATTGATTGGAGAAAAGAATTGGGCGTGTACCGCCTGATCCTGGGGTACAGGAACAAGGGTCATCTCATCTCCAAGACCAACCCTATTCGTGAGAGAAAAGACAGGGGGGCAAACCTTGATCTTGGATTTTTCGGACTGTCTGAAGCTGACCTGGATGCTGGTTTTTACGCAGGAAACCTCATCGGACTGGGTACAGTTACACTGAGAGAGATACAATCCCACTTGATAAAATGCTATGCAAACCATGTTGGGATAGAGTTCAAATACATCAGCAGCCAGGAGAAAATCAACTTTCTCACCGATGAGATGGAGAACAAGTTTCCCCGTCCGCTTTCATTGGACAAGAAAACAAGGATCCTGGAGAAGCTGAACCAGGGTGTTATTTTTGAGAAATTTCTGCATACCAAATACATAGGACAAAAGCGTTTTTCACTCGAAGGTGGAGAAACAACCATTGCGGCATTGGATGCCATGATCAACATTGCCAGTGAGCAAGGTGTTCAGGAAGTAGTCATAGGCATGGCGCACAGAGGAAGGCTCAATGTTTTGGCGAATATCATGGGCAAGACCTATGAGCATATTTTCAGCGAATTTGAGGGCAAGTCAAAGCCAGACCAAACCATGGGTAGCGGTGATGTCAAATACCATCTTGGATATGGTAGTGATGTGGTTACCCTTTCAGGAAAGTCGATTTCTCTGAAACTGATGCCCAACCCCTCACACCTTGAGGCGGTTGATCCAGTTGTACTGGGTTTTTCAAGGGCCAAGGCCGATGCCATGTATGCAAGCCAGTATGATTCCATCTTGCCGGTTTTGATCCATGGTGATGCCTCCATCGCCGGGCAGGGCATCGTATATGAGATTCTCCAGATGTCTGGTTTGGATGGCTACTCCACAGGTGGTACCATTCATTTTGTGATCAACAACCAGATTGGTTTCACCACTAATTTTGAAGATGCAAGGACTGCTGACTATTGTACTTCACTGGCAGCCATGGTGCATGCACCTGTGATGCATGTCAATGGGGACGATCCTGAAGCAGTTGTTAAGTGCATGGAAATTGCCACACGGTACAGGCAGCAATTCAACAGCGATGTTTTCATAGACATGGTCTGTTACAGAAAGCATGGCCATAATGAGGGTGATGATCCCAAGTTCACCCAGCCACATCTATATTCTATCATTGAGAAGCACCCCAATCCGAGGGAAAATTATGTTGCTCATTTGCAGAAGCATGAAAACCCGGAAATCAAGTCAATGGCCAATGACCTTGAGAAAAAGTTCTGGAGTGATTTGCAGGAGCGCTTGGATGAAGTGAAGCAACATCCTCTTCCATACCATTATCAGGCTCCTGAGCTGGTGTGGAAAACATTGAGAAAGGCTGTTGCTGCAGACTTTGATGCATCGCCCTCTACAGCAATTGAGGAAACGCAGTTCAAAGCCCTTTTTGATGCGATCATGTTGATTCCCGAAGGTTTCAAGCCATTGAAAAAAATTGAAAAGCTTTTGCAAGACAAACATGGCTTGCTGCAAAAAGAAAACAAGGTGGATTGGGCAACAGGAGAATTGTTGGCATACGCGAGTTTATTGGCAGATGGGAAAGAAGTAAGGATGAGTGGGCAGGATGTAAAGCGGGGAACCTTTAGCCACAGGCATGCAGTCTTGTTGGATGAAAATACAGACGAACAGTACAACAGGCTTGCAAATATTCCAGGTGCAAAAGGGAAATTCAGGATTTATAATTCACTGTTGAGTGAGTATGGTGTGCTTGGATTTGAATATGGATATGCATTGGCCAATCCAGAAGTGCTGGTGCTTTGGGAAGCACAGTTTGGAGACTTTTCCAATGGTGCACAAACCATGATTGACCAGTTCATCTCTGCAGCCGAGCAGAAATGGAACAGGATGAACGGACTGGTCATGTTGCTCCCGCATGGATATGAAGGCCAGGGACCAGAACACAGCAGTGCCCGCATGGAAAGGTTCCTGCAGATGTGTGCGGAATTGAACATGGTGATCACCAATGTCACCACAGCAGCCAACTTGTTTCATGCACTCAGGCGCCAATTGACTTGGCAGTTCAGGAAGCCAATGATTAATTTCTCACCCAAGGCCAACCTCAGGCATCCTGGCACCTATTCAACCGTTGCTGAATTTACCAGTGGTGGATTCCAGGAACTGATTGACGATACAGTTGATTCAGCAGATGTAAAGCAAGTCTTGTTCTGCACCGGTAAAATATATTTCGACCTGCATGATTACAGGGTAAAGAATGCAATTGGAAATGTTGCGATTGTTCGCCTTGAGCAGGTGTATCCATTGCCGGTCAAACAACTTGAAGCAGCCAAGAAAAAATATGGCAATGCAGCATGGACATGGGTTCAGGAAGAACCAATGAACATGGGCGCTGCTTCGTTCTTGCGCATGAATTTGGATGCAATTGCTTTTAACATCATTGCAAGAACAGCCAGTGCCGCTACCGCTACCGGTTTTAATAAGGTGCATGCTGCGGAGCAGGAGGAAATCATCAATAAGGCCTTTTCATTTTAAATTTGGATGACCAAAATTTTCAAAAGATTGTTATGATAGAAATCAAAGTGCCAACAGTAGGAGAGTCGATCAGTGAAGTAAGCCTTGCCAAATGGCTGAAAAAAGATGGACAATGGGTTGAGCGGGATGAAGTGCTTGCAGAAATCGAAAGTGAAAAAGCAACCTTTGAAATCAACGCTGAGCAGGCCGGCATCCTGACAATTAAGGTGCAGGAAGGCGATACGCTTGCGATTGGGGATATTGTTTGTTCGATTGATGAGAAAGCTGAAAGGCCTGCAGATCTTCCAGCAGAAGCCAAAGCAGAAAAAACTGCCAAGGCTGCAGCACCTGAGGCATCACCTGCTGCCAAATCAGACCTCAAGGCCAGCCCTGTTGCTGCTGCTATCATTGCAGACAAGAAGGTTGATGCCAAAGGCATCGCAGCTACCGGTACTGGAGGAAAGATCCTGAAGCAGGATGTACTGGAAGCCATTTCTAATCCGGGCAGAAAGCCAGGTGCTGAAATGTTCACCAGGGGTGAGCGCAAAGAGAAAATGACACAATTGCGCAAGACCATTTCGCGCAGGTTGGTTGAAGCGAAAAATACTACGGCCATGCTCACCACCTTCAATGAAGTGGACATGGGCTTTGTAATGGAAGTGAGGGCCAAATACAAAGACAAATTCAAGGAAAAGCATGGTGTTGGTCTCGGATTCATGAGCTTTTTCACCAAGGCTTGTGCCTATGCTTTGCAGGAGTTTCCTGCAGTAAATGCTTATATCAGCAATGAAGAGCTTGTTTACCATGATTATTGCGATATTTCAATAGCAGTCTCCGCTCCTAAAGGATTGGTTGTTCCTGTGATCAGGAATGCCGAGTCTTTGTCTATGGCAGATATTGAAAAGAAGGTTGTAGAATTGGCTACAAAGGCAAGAGACAACAAGCTCACCCTCGAAGAAATGCAGGGCGGTACTTTCACCATCACCAATGGTGGTGTATTCGGTTCATTGCTCAGTACACCCATCATCAATATTCCACAGTCCGCCATCCTCGGCATGCACAAGATTGAGGAGCGTGCAGTGGTCATCAAGGGTCAGATTGTTGCCAGACCAATGATGTACCTTGCACTGAGTTATGATCACCGCATCATCGATGGAAAGGAGAGCGTGGGCTTCCTTGTAAAGGTGAAGGAATTGCTGGAGAATCCTGAGTTGTTGTTGTTTGGAAAGGATCCTGTCAAGACCCTCTTGGAGCTATGATCTGATCCTGAACCCCTTAAAATATTACGATGAGTGCATATTTCCATTCATACCAAAGTACTGCCTCATCTATTCTCAGTTCCTTTTCATTCAAGGAGTCTTTTCCTGTGTACCTGAAAAAATTTTTCAAGCAACACAAGAAATACGGTTCCCGCGACAGAAAAATCATTGCCGACCTGTGCTTCGGGTTTTTCCGGATAGGCAATGCTGCCAATACGTATAGCACCATTGAGCAAATGATGATGGGCTATTTTCTGACCCATGACTTTGACGGGGGATACCTGGCATTCGCCAATCCCACCTTGGCAGATAAGATTGGATCATCCATCGAAGAAAAAATTAATGTCATAACACAACAATTCAGCGGGTTTCAGTTATCTGAACTTTTCCCCTGTGTTTCCTCCATTTCAGCCGATATTGACCAGCATAATTTTGCCTTGCATCATCTAAAGAAGCCATCTTTTTTTCTCCGCGTCAGACCACTCAAGCGGGACAAGGTGCTTGCTGCATTGAAAGCACAAGCAATACCTGCAAAACAGATTGGGGATATTGCCATAAGGATTGATGCGAACATTGATGTGGAGAAAGTGATTGATCTTGATGTTGATGCAGTGGTGCAAGACATCAGTTCCCAAAAAACAATCAACCTGCTTGCTGATTTGCCTGTTCATCCAACCAGCATTTGGGATGCTTGTGCAGGCAGTGGCGGAAAATCCATCATGCTGGCAGACCGCTACAGGAAAGTAGGGCTCTATGTTTCAGACATACGGGAAGAAATTCTTGAGGAATTGGAACGCCGTTTTAAGCTTGCCGGCATTGTGGCCCAGAAACTTTTTTGCACAGACCTGCAGCATCCCATGTCAACCCAGGTAGCCAAGTCTAATCTCCCTGAGGGTGGTGTTGACCTGATTGTTGCCGATGTTCCCTGCAGTGGCTCAGGAACATGGGGTAGAACCCCGGAGTTGTTGCGATCCTTTGATGAGAACATGATCAGCGAATACCAGTTCATGCAAAAAAGTATTGTATCAAGGCTACCGGCACAATTGAAGCCTGGCGGGCATCTTCTCTATATTACCTGTTCCGTATTTAAGGAAGAGAATGATGAAGTTGTTGATTATATTCAACAGTCGCTTGGTCTTGCCCTGGTAAGAAAGGAGATGATATCCGGAATCAATGAAGGCGGAGATCATTTGTTTGCAGCACTCTTTACTTCATGATCCTTATTGTTCCTGCACCAACGCTGTCCTGGAAAGACAAAATATATTGACCGGGTGCCTGTGGCCCCAGCCCGTTTACATTGAAAAAATAGTATTCATTTTCCAATACATCGTAAGAGAGATTCCTGATCAATTTCCCTTCTATAGAAAGCAATTGAACCAATAATTTGCCATTGGACTTACCATTGTAAACAATGGTAAATTGGTCGGTCATGGGGTTGGGATAAATCTTGAGCCGATCTGTCTTGAGGATGGTTTTTGCATTTCTGATATTCCTTTCCTTTTCAAGCATCTCATAAGCAACTCGCATGTTGGGAATGCCATATCCTGTTCGAGCATCCGGGTTGCTGTAGCGGTCTCCACTTTTTCTTACTGTGGCAATGATTTCTTTGTTGGAACACTCTGGGAATGCCTGCCACAAGCAGGCAACCAGCCCGGCAATATTGGGGTTGGAGAAGGAAGTTCCATTTGCCTGTGCCACAGTTCCATTGGCGCTGATCAGAAAGGTATTCCAGCCCACAGAAGCGATATCGGGCTTGACCCTGTTGTCTGATGAAGGACCAAAGCTTGAAAAAGGTGCGATTTGTTTGAGGCTGTTTACTGCTCCAACAGCCAAAACATCAACACCGTCTGCAGGCGCAATAAGGTATTTCCATGCACTGCTTCCTGAGTTACCAGCGCTGTTCATGACAATCATCCCTTTGTTGCTCGCCATGGCAGCTCCTCTGGTGACCATTGTTTTTTTACCGTTCATGTCTGCATATGTATAATTGAAGCTGGCATCGTCAAATGTATTGTAGCCCAGGGATGAGCTGATCAGTTGAACCCCAATGCTGTCGGCTCTTTCTGCAGCGGCCAGCCAATTTTGTTCTTCAACCGGAAATTCTGACGCCACATCTTCTGTTCGGAAAAGATAGTAAGATGATGCTGGAGCAGTTCCAACAAACGCACCTGGAAGATTGGCAGCAAGGATGGAAAGACAATGCATGCCATGTGCATCGTCTTCATTCACAGAAGCATTGTTGTCTACAAAATCCCAAGTCATTTTCAGCTGTCCATTGACTTTAAGGCTATCGAATGCTGCAATGTTCTGGTATTTGAAAAAGCCTGCATCGAGTACAGCAATCTTTATTCCTTTCCCCTGAAACCCTTTGTTGTGAAGGAATTCACCTTCATGGATGTTGACTTGCTTGCTGCTGTTACCGTATTGGAGTGTGGTGGCTTTTGTTGAAGCAACCATTTGTGTAACATTGGTCTCTGTGGTTGTTTCAATGAACTTCACTTCATTGGTTGCACTGGGTCGGTTTGCAATCGGAAATCTTTTTTTAACGAAAGCGAATTGGGATATCTTGTTCAGTGCAGCTTGATCAGCGGTTTTGATGAGGACCTGGTTCAGCCATTTTGAGCTGTTGAGGATTTCTACCTTTCCTGCCTTGGCAATGCTGTCCAGGTAAACTTTTGACACAGGAAGATCTGTGCTGTCGATGGCAATATTGAATTGTTTCCTTCTGGCAATGGTCTCCGTTGAAAGAAATGTTTGGGGATTTGATAAGGAATGGACGGTCCCTTTTTTATCAGTTAATTCAATGATATGTCTTGTGTATTGTGCCTGGCCAATGGTAATCATACCCTGCAGCAAGATGGCTAGAAAAATAGCTTTCATGTTGAATTAAAAGTTGTGACCAATGATGGTTAGCCTTATGCCATAGCTGTTGGCTTCGTAGTATCCTCCAGAAGAACTTGCATTGGGTGGTTGCCAGGCCTCATGGAGGAAATCCTTGAAAATCAGCCCTATGCTTTTTGAATAGACTTCTTTTGAATAGTTGATCTCAAAATAGGACTTCTTGTCTGTGGCAATACCGGATGTATCATTTCTTTGGTTGACCGTTACCGTTTCTGTATAGGAAATTCCATTCACAGTGAAAGGGCGTCTTACATTTTCATACGTATACTTCCAGTCTGCCAGGTACTGCATTGATGGGATCCCTGCTGTATTGATGAAGGAATTGCCTTTCCAGTTGAACCCGTTGGAAATGGGTTCAACCATTTTCAGGTAGCGCTGGTTGTCTTGCACAAGCTCAAGCCTTGTGCTGTCGAAGGTTACCAGATAAGACATCAGGTCTTTCCATTTTGTGGTATCCGTATTGCTTCTGATGGTTCTTTTTATCTTGTAAGAAGGCCTGCCAAGGTTATCAGCAATGATTGAATCAACCTTGTCTTGGATGAGGTAGGAGCGTACCTCCTTTTTTGTACCAAGGCTGAGGTAAACAGTTGAATCCAGTCTGTAATTGATGTATTTCCCCACTTTAAGCGGATAGTAGTCCTTGATTTTTTCTGTTTTGAACACAGCGGACTCTTTCTTGCATGCAATCAGCATGAAGATGATGGATAGAAAGATTATGCTTTTGCTTTTCAGCATTAATGCTCAGTTCTTTGGATGATACCGCCGCCAATCACATCATCACCTTCATAAAATACAGCAGACTGACCTGGTGCAATGCCTTTGGCGTTTTCATAAAATGAAACGCTAATACCGGTATCTTTATTATGCAGGGTACCTGCACTTCCCATGTCTTTGTAGCGGATTCTGATGGTGGCTTCCATTCCATCATTGATGCCGGCGTACTTGATGTAATTCATTTTGGCAACATACATGTCTTTTTTCATGAGGTCTTCCTCATCGCCAAGCACCACGGTATTGGTGTTGGGATCAATGGCCGTTACAAATGCAGGTTTACCCAGTGCAATATCCAACCCTTTTCTTTGCCCAATGGTATAGAAAGGATAGCCCTTGTGCTGACCAAGAACCTTACCCTGTTTGTCAACAAAGGTTCCACCCTTCATTCTTTCTTCCAATCCCTCCACATTGCGTTTCAGGAATCCACGGTAATCATTGTCTGGCACAAAGCAGATTTCATAGCTTTCACTTTTTTTAGCCAGCTCGGGGTAGCCAAAATCGTGTGCCATTTGTCTTATGGCTGTTTTCCTGTATCCTCCAAGGGGGAGAATGGTTCTTCCCAGCAAATCTTGCTGAAGCCCCCACAATACATAGCTCTGGTCTTTGGTTTCATCAATCCCTTTGCTGATGAGGTGTCTGCCATTTTCTTCCCTGACCTTGGCATAGTGCCCGGTTGCAATGAACGCACAATCCATGGCATTGGCCCTTTTCAACAGAGCACGCCACTTGATGTGGGTATTGCACATCACGCAGGGATTCGGTGTTCTGCCCGCCAGGTATTCGTCCACAAAATTTTCAACCACAAAACCACCAAACTCTTCACGTATATCTAAGATATAATGGGGAAAACCATGGTGTACAGCTGCAGCACGCGCATCATTGAAGGAATCCAGGTTACAGCAGCCTGTTTCTTTTTTATTTCCTCCGGAACTCGCGTAGTCCCAGGTTTTCATGGTGATGCCAATTACCTCATAGCCTTGTTCGTGTAGCATCAATGCTACTACAGTGCTATCGATGCCACCGCTCATTGCCACAAGAACTTTTCCGTGCCTGCTCATCTTTTTTTTACAAAGTTAACGTAAAAAGGAAGGTTGCTTCAGAAACAGGATAATTTTGACAATTCCATTGGAAAACGTCAGTCAATCATGTTGTTTTTCACCGCAAAGAAGACCAGTCCAGCAGTATTTTTTAGCCCGAAACGTTCCATCAGCCTGTCTTTGATGGATTCAACCGTTCTTGGAGAAATTTCCATTTTTTGTGCAATTTCTGCAGCGGTAAATTCCATGCAGAGCAGCCTTACCACCTCTTTTTCCTTATCAGACATGACAATTTCGCTGTTGAGGGATGGAATGGCCTTGTTTCTTGTATTTGATTTCCTTAGCAGCACCCTGTTTACGAAATTGTTGAGGTAATATCCCTTTGCCATCACTTCCATGATGGCTTTCTTGATTTCAGAAGGATCTGCATTTTTGAGCAGATATCCATTGGCCCCATTTTCCATGAGATGAGAGACAAACCTTTCGTCTTCAAACATGGTTAGGATAAGGATTTTCACGTTTGGATAGCGTTTGCTGACCTCCTTGGTTGATTCAATCCCATCCTTTCCAGGCATGCGAAGGTCCATCAGTACAACATCTGGTTGCTCTTCATTCAGCTTGGTCAACAGTTCTTCACCATTCTCTGCCTCAAAAATGAAAGAAAGGTTGGTGTATTGTCTTAGTGAAAGAATCACTCCTTTTCGAAAGATTTTATGATCATCTGCTACTCCAACCTTTATGATATTCATTGTGCAATGGTTTGCTTGTTCAGAGATCCTTTACAAATATAAGCTATAAGGAGGTAGTATCAGAAACAGGCATTTCAACGGTGACTTTGTAGAAAGTCTGGGAAGCATCTTTCTCAAAAAACACACTACCATTCAGCACTTTCATCCTGCTTTGGATGTTTTTTAGGCCCAGGCCTACAGAACTTTTGTTCATTCTTTCAAAATCTGCCTGGTTAATTCCTTTGCCATCGTGGTGCAAACGGATATAGAATTTACCGTCACTGGTATTCTGTGTAAGGTGAATGAAACTGGAATTGCTGTGCTTGAGAATATTGTTGACCAACTCTTGTGCCACACGGAAAATCAGCAGTTCACGCTGCGGAAGCAGTCGCTCACGGTAGTCATGAAAACGGCAGCTTGCATTGATGGCGCCAGATCCACTGATCTTTTGGAAGAGGTCATTGATTGCTGACTCCAAGCCAAAGTTCTTTAGGGTAGGAGGCATCAGGCTGTGAGAGATATTCCTGATCAACTGGATGGTATCGTCTATGATTTGTTTGGCATTGTAAATGCTCTGCAATTGGGTAGAAATGTCTTGGTGTACCAGATTGTCATTCAAATAAAGGCGTGCTGTAGCCAGCAACGGCCCAGCATCATCATGCAGGTCAGCCGCAATGAGCTGCCTTTCTTCTTCCTGCCACCTGATGGATGCATTGAGGAGAATCTGTTGTTGTTCCTCTTCCAATCGCTGAAGTTGCTGCTGGTACTTGATGACCTTCCTTTGGTGGAAAACAATGAACACCACTAGCCCAATGGCAAGCACCAACATCCCCAATGTGCCGAAGAACAACACAGTTGAAACGTTGGAAGATGATGAAATGGTTTGGAGGAGCGGCATCAGATAGAATACTTAGAAGTATGTGTCAAAGTCTCTTTTTTCAAGTAGGGTTTTAGCTCAGTGATAAATGCTGTTAAAATTAAAATATTCCTAACAATTAAGACTAAGGCATTGATTAGTGAATACGATAATCTAAAATTCTCATCAAAGTAATTATTTTTTGATAGTATGTAAATAAAAAACGTGCCTGAAAAATAAATGATGATTGATGAAACCACAAGAAATGATCCGTCAATTTTAAAGTTTTCCGGATTTGTATTGTATTTAATTCTTGAGAAAAGGTATGCTATTGAAAAAAACAAAATTATCAAGGCACTTACTCCTGTTGAAACAGAATCAAAATTTTGATTATTGATTAATACGTTTTCAGTGAATACTGTAAGAAAAAATATGGATGAAAAGACTAAAAAAAATATTTTTTTAGTCTTTAATTGAATTAAAGGAAATAAATAAAGTGAAATCAGAACGAACTCTGTAGCTGTAAAAATTTTTGAAGCAAAAAACGGTGAGTTAAAATAGAGTTTTGAGATAGGATTCAAAAATAGGTCTGTAAATAGCCCCGCAAATAGGTAAATTGAAATTAATTTAAGATTTCTAGTTTTCTTTGGAATGAGAATAGAAATCACCATGGGAATAAGTCCCAATATGAGAGATAGATATAATAAGTAAGTCGAAATAGGGGAAGTGTTTATATAGCTCGAATATAAACACTTGGTAGTTAATATGGAAGTGATTTGCTATTTTATTATATTATCGAACCAGCCAAATTCAAAATTTCTGTCTGCAACAATGCCCTCATTTGACTTAATTTGCCCATCGATGTTGACTGCAGTGTAGTTTAAGATTGGGTTATTTTCTTTGTCAAGACCAACCAAAACATAAGTTTTTGAACCTTTCTCATT
>CANHSD010000053.1 GCA_947463105.1 Chitinophagaceae bacterium | reverse complement strand
GGGAGGATGATAACCTGACCAATGACCAAATGATGCAGCAGATGGATTATATCCGCCGAAACCCAGCCGAGTTCACTGATTTCAGCATTCCCTGGACCCTGAGCTTTTCTTATTCCCTCAGTTTTACAAAATTACTTCAGCCAGATTATCGCTACAAAACTGAGCTTACTTCCAGTTTTAATTTCAATGGCGATTTCAGCCTTTCACCCAAATGGAAAATTGGAGCCAACGGGTATTTTGATACCAAAACCATGCAACTTCAATCGCTGACCACTTTCATATCCCGAGACCTGCATTGCTGGCAGATGTCAATCAATGTAACGCCAGTCGGACTCTACAGGTTTTTTAATATTTCCATCAGTCCCAAATCCGGTTTGCTAAGAGACCTCAAAATAAACCGGACCCGGTACTTCTATACCCAGTAGCGTTTATGGTGCTTTGAATAGTTAGTTTTTCAGGGCAACAATACCATCCCACATCAACTGGAAAATATGTTCTTTCATTTCCCCCGCACTTGCAAAATCTTTTGGATCTATTGCAGGAAGAAACTCCATGCTCACTTTACCGGGCCAGAAGAAGAAAGTTTTGTTGTGCGGAAGCATTTTTCTTGTTCCCCTGATAACACAGGGAATTATTTTTTTGCCAGTTTCGAAGGATAAACGAAACGCACCATCCTGAAAGGGTTTCAGGGGATTCTCAGATTTGTTTCTGGTTCCTTCAGGATAGATGCACATGTGCATGCCACTCTCCAGCACATTTTTCATGCCCAGATAGCTTTCCCTTCTGCTGGCATCACTCTTTCGGTCCAGCAAAACAGATCCTCTTTTGTAGATAATGCTAAATACAGGCACTTTGGCCATTTCAATTTTTGCGATGGTTTTATTGGCACCTGGGATGCCAGGACTAGACAATGGCACATCCATCATAGAGTTGTGGTTGCAAACAACAATATAATTTTCACCTTTTTTGAAATGATCTCTGCCCAAAATCCTGAGCCGAATCCCGCTGAGGGTAAAGAAAACAGCCATCCACATCCTCATAACTTGCATAAATGAAGCCGTTCTTTTGGGTTCTGCATACATATCCGTAACCCATACTGCGGGTATAAAGACCAACATTGAGACAATAAAAACGATTGCTCCCCAAACGGTAAAAACCCTTCCTAAAATATTTTTAACCATGCTATTGTTCTATAATCATCCAATCAATGGGGTCAATCCCATTTTTGACAAGGTATTCATTTGTCTTTGAAAAATGGCGGCATCCAAAAAATCCCTTGTCTGCTGCAAACGGGGATGGATGCATTGCCTTCAATACAAGATGTCTTCCTTCATCAATATGGGCTCCCTTTTCTTTTGCAAAGTTACCCCAAAGCAGGAAAACAATGTTCTTCTTTTCTGTATTGAGCAGATTGATGACTGCATCTGTGAAGATTTGCCATCCTATACCAGCATGGCTATTGGGCAGATTTGCCCGTACTGTCAAGCTTGCATTGAGCAACAAGACGCCTTGTTTTGACCATTGGGTCAGGTTTCCATACTTCCGTGGCATTTTGATGCCCAGGTCAGCTTCAATTTCCTTGTAAATATTGACCAGCGATGGGGGAGGTTTGATTCCTTTTTGAACAGAAAAGCTCAGTCCATGCGCCTGATTGGGCCCATGATAAGGATCCTGGCCAATGATCACCACTTTTACATCCTTCAGGTCTGTGGTATTAAAGGCATTAAAAATAAGTGGTCCTGAAGGGTAAATGACTTGTTTGCTCTCGATTTCATTCTTTAGAAGGTCAATTATTCCCAGGAAATAATCCTTTTTAAACTCGTTAGAAAGGGCTTTTTTCCAGCCAGCAGAAATTTTTACATCCATTGTTCGTTTCTCTTCTTGTCTGCAAGCTAAAAAAAATTATCTTTGCACTCCTTAAAGATATCCAGGTCCCGTAGCTCAGTTGGATAGAGCGGCAGCCTTCTAAGCTGTAGGTCATTGGTTCGAATCCAATCGGGATCACAATTCTTTCTCTGAAATCACTCCCAGTCTGCGTTTGATCAGTCTTCGAAAATTTAAGTTGCCCCAATGGTTGCCGATTTACAGTAAATGTAATCGCTCCACTAATTCGAAGATAATTTATGTTTATAGGGACTGAAACATATAAATAGGGACATAAAAAGGGTAGATGTAAAGAGAAAGTTTTCAGGTTGATTGTTGGGAGTCAACCATACAAAATAGGAGGAGCTTACAATGGGTATAATTTTTTTATTTGATTTGTAGTGCTTTTGTGTTCCACCGACCATAATCAACAAGCCCTTGCACTAAGCATGACGTGTAATAGCCAATCACATTTCCAGGGTTAGGTACCAAATTATTTTGATAGTTATTGTTTAGCTGTCTCATGAAAGCTTCACCTTCAACACTTGAAGGGAAATAGCGTGTACCTCCTTTATAATCAACTTTATAAGATGTTACATAAACCTGTTTAGCCATATCCTGAATTAGCGGAGTTGGTAAACTAATTGGTTGTACAATAGACTTTGTATTGTTATAGTTTGAATATTCAATTACTACATTTTGAAGATTTTCGTGTACTTTTTTGTTTGATTTGATGATATCCGTGATACGGAAGTTTTGAGAGAATTTGATATCTACTGAGGAAACTGCATTCATGGATAAAGCATCATCAATCAATTTATTTTGGAATTGAACATGCTCAGGAACTGCATCAAATAGTCTTTGTGCTGCTGATTTGAATCCTAATCCAATTGAAAGGAAAAAGGTGAGTATGGTGGATATAATTAAACTCTTCATGATTGGGGTATTGAATGTTTACCAGCTATAATGGAGGATTTCTTTTTTTATTTTGTGGAGCCTAGATATTTAAACAAATCGAGTATTATCACCTAAAAACGCTAGGTATAATGTTGGATTAATTGTGTATTCCATACGGAGAACATCATTTTTTTTGGCTTTTGAACCAGCTTTTTGCATTTTAAAAGAGGCCTCTATCCAATTAGGGGTTAGAGCGATACGAGACTTAGAAAGGCTAGGTCGCCCCAATGGTTGAGGATTTGTGGGAAATGAAATCAACTTACTCATTCAACGGTCTTTTTATTGCTTTTTAACATGAATATGTGTATAATTTGTTGATAAAGATACACGATATTGTGTTTCATTTGTTGATAAACGAATATTTATCTGTGTAAAATTTGTTAATATATATATAAATTATGTTTATTATTTGTGGATAAGTATAATTTATTCAGAATCTAAAGTTCGATGGATATGAAATGCTTAGAAAAAATTGGGTTTGTAGAATTACGATAATTCACATGGTTTAAAAATTTGTAATTAATTGATATGCAGTCAATTAACTATAAATTGAATTTGTTACCTGTATTTAGACATGGGAATTTTACGCTTTGAAATCCGTAAAATTTCGGTCATTGTTTTTGTATTCACCCCCCCCCAAAAAGAGGAAAATCTACTTAATCAGTCTTCGAAAATTTAAATTGCCCCATTGTTTTACCATTTTCAGTAAACGTAATCGCTCTATATATTTGAAGATTATTCCGGTCTAACTATTCGATGGTTCGAATTCAATCTAGATCGAAGACATCATCTTAAATTCTGTAAAAAAGCCATTTACTGTCTCTTTTTTCTTAGATTTATTTCATGAAGTCTTTACTGCTAGTTACTTTGTTGATGGCCTGTCATTTTACCTATTCACAAAAGATTTCAAACGAGTTTTTTGTTTTTGAGAGTGCACTTTCCAAAGATTCTGTGTACAATTCATTTGAGAAGAAGGCAAAGTTCATCAAAGCATCAGGGTTCAATGGGATCGAAATTTCTGAGCTGGAACACTTTAGTGAAAAATTTAGGGCCATTCAAAATCTCGGCTTCAAACCATCTTCGCTCTACACCAAGCTTAATTTGGATGAACCTGAGCTAGATCCTAGATTGATCGATGCAATTAGAATGTTGAAAGGTTCAGGCACCATTATTTGCCCTTATATCATCAAAAAAAATGGAGTTTCCCCGCACGCTCCAGACAAAGGAGGTGATAAAATTGCCATACACTTGCTCCGGAAGTTGGCAGATTTGGCTGAGGAATCAGGTTTGCAAGTTGCCATTTATCCCCATTTGAACTTCTATGTGGAAAGGGCGGATCATGCCGCAAGAATTGTAAAAAAAGCGAACAAAAACAATTTAGGACTGACTTTTAACCTCTGTCATTGGTTGGCGACAACAAATATGGATGAGCGTGCCAATTTAAACAGACAGATTAAATCACTTGCGCCATATCTTAAGATGATCAGCATCAATGGGGCGAACAATATCATCTCTTCAAAATCCAATATTTGGGGAGACTATATACGGCCACTTGGCGAGGGCAACTTTGATGTAAGAGGGCTAGTCAAATATGTTGCCATTGATCTTGGGCTGAATATTCCTATTGGTATACAATGTTATAATCTAAAGGGAAACAAAGATTTGGTTGAAAGAATCAGCGCTCAGGTGAATGAATTGAAATCATTTTAATTGTACTCAAAAAGGTCGGTAGATAAATACCGATCCCCTCGATCACATATAATACAAACAACTACACCTTTATCCAAACCAGCTATGACTTTAAGAGCAGTAGCAACAGAACCGCCACTGCTCATTCCAGAAAATATACCTTCTTCTTTAGCAAGTTGCCTTGCCATATTTTTTGCTTCTGTTTCGGTAACCTCAAATATCTGATCCACTTTTGATCTGTCGAAAATTTTAGGCATATAGGCTTCCGGCCATTTCCTGATGCCGGGAATCTTTGCCCCTTCAGCAGGTTGCGCTCCTATGATCTGAATTTTTTCATTTTGTTCCTTCAAATATCTTGAAACCCCCATGATGGTTCCAGTAGTTCCCATGGCTGACACAAAATGTGTGATCTCACCCTTGGTGTCACGGTATATCTCGGGTCCTGTAGTGCGGTAGTGCATCTGAGGGTTGTGCGGATTACCGAATTGATCCAACGTTATGTATCCTTCCTTCTCTACTTTTCCCCTGGCGTAATCGATAGCCCCCTCCATACTGGCGTCTGCAGGTGTTAGAATAACATGTGCGCCAAAAGCTTGCATGGTCAATATCCTTTCTTTTGTTGCGTTTTCAGGCATGACCAGTTCCATATAGAGGTTTTTCAATCGGGCAATCATGGCCAATGCAATACCTGTATTACCGCTTGTTGCTTCAATGAGTTTTGAATCAGCTTTAATAAATCCATCTTCTATTCCACCTTGGATCAAACCCAATGCTGTCCTGTCTTTGACACTCCCGCCTGGGTTCTGTCCTTCGAGCTTAGCCATCAAACGGACGTTTTTATTTGGATTGATCTGCCTCAGTTCTACCAAAGGAGTATTCCCTATAAAATCAATGAGTGTTGACATGTCCATATTTCTTTTTAAAAATCAGTTTTGGCTCGTTGTATACAGAAACATACGGATCTATGCTCTGTGTGACCCATACATTCCCTCCAATCGTTGTATGGTCTCCAATAATTGTATCACCCCCAAGAATCGTGGCTCCAGCATATATAACCACATGATTACCGATGGTAGGATGTCGCTTGGTATCAGCCAATTCTTTTTTGACACTCAATGCTCCTAATGTAACCCCCTGATAGAGCTTTACATGATTGCCAATCTGGGTGGTTTCACCAATCACAATTCCTGTTCCGTGGTCAATAAAAAAAAAATTTCCAATCTCTGCTGCAGGATGAATATCAATGCCCGTTTTACTGTGTGCATATTCAGTCAACATCCTGGGCAGTAAAGGGATATGTTGACGATGAAGTTGATGAGCCAATCGGTATATGCAAATGGCAAAGAAGCCAGGATAGGTGCTGAGCACTTCTTCAATACTTTCTGCAGCAGGATCTCCGTTTAAAATGGCTGATGCATCTTTCATCAAAAGATCCTCAATCGCGGGCAACGCCCTATAGTAAGTATTGATTTGTTCTTCTATGTCATCATGCAATTCATCTTTCCAATAAAGAAGGATCTTTTCAAGGTCTTTCTTGTTTTTTTCAAATGCAATTTTAAGTTCAGTCATATCATGAATCATGCTATCGCTGAACGCTGGTATCAGCATTGATAACAACCCCTTGATGAAATTTTCCAATTCAATAGGACATGGTATTTGTCTTTTTTGTTGATGCCTTGTCAAAACAATCTGCATAAAATTTGTAAACATAGGAATCGGGTATTATCAATGTCACCATTAAAAATCAATGGTTTCAAATATAGCCTCTTGCTTAACATTCCAAAACAATCAATCTGAGATCAATGCTAAAAAATATTTTATCATTCAATTCAAATTGCCATGTAATAAAAAACCCGATCAATATTGATCGGGTTTTTACTGTATTCACAAAAAGTAAAAAAGTCTACAAATTCCCTTTCTTCATCTCACTCATGGCATAATCCGCGGCCCTTGCTGTCAGGGCCATATAGGTGAGCGATGGATTTTGGGTAGAAGTGGAAGTCATACAGGCACCGTCGGTTACAAAAACATTCTTGCATTCATGGAGTTGGTTCCATTTGTTGAGCATGGATGTTTTGGTATCGTGTCCCATCCGCACTCCTCCCATTTCATGGATGTCCAAGCCAGGTGCTTGTTTTGAATCGGTTGTGGTGATATCGTGAAATCCTGCTTTCTCAAACATCATGGTCATTTGTTCATGGTAGTCCTTTACCATTTTTTCATCGTTGTTGTCATAGTCAATGCTGATGCTTAGCAAAGGCATGCCCCACTCGTCTTTTTTGTTTTTATCCAGTTCAACGTAATTGCTTTCCTTGGGTATGGTTTCACCCATCATGTGCGATCCCACATTCCAGGGCCCTAGTTCTTTTTTATCCAGGTTGACTTTCAATGCTTCTCCAAATCCATCGGTATTTCTTTTGATGCCCCTGTTGGCTGAAAACCCGGCAGCATATCCGCGCAAGAAATCTGTTTCCTGTTTCTCAACATTTCTGAATCTTGGGATATAGGCACTTGTATGGCTCCTGCCATCTGTTGTTTTGTCGAGGAATCCCTCATATTTACCCGATACCCTTGCCCGGTAATTGTGGAAGGCCACATATTTACCCAGCAATCCATTGTCATTGCCCAATCCATTAGGGAAACGCTTTGAAGTCGAGTTCAAGAGAATGAGATTGGTATTGAGGGCAGCTGCATTTACAAAGATTACCCTGGCAAAATATTCGGTGGCCTTGTGTGTTTTGGCATCGATCACCGCAACACCAGATGCTTTTCCGGTCTTCTCATCGTAAATGATGGAATGCACTACTGCTTCTGAAATCATGGTGAGGTTTCCTGTTTTTTCAGCCCAGGGGAGCGTCACTGAATTGGAGCTGAAATAGCCACCAAACGGACATCCCCTTTGGCAAAGGTTTCTTTTCTGACACTGTGCCCTTCCTTGCTCCAAATGGATTTTTTGGGGAACAGTCAGGTGTGCACACCTTCCATAAATCACATGCCGACCATCAAAATTTTTCTTTACAAAATCGCTGAAATAATTTTCAACACAGCTGAGTTCGAGGGATGGCAGAAATTCCCCGTCAGGCAATGAAGGTATATTGTCTCTGTTGCCGGAGATGCCTGCAAATTTTTCAACATAACTGTACCAGGAAGCAAGGTCTTTGTAACGGATGGGCCAGTCTACGGCAAATCCATCACGGGCTGGGCCTTCGAAATCAAATGGGCTCCATCGCTGTGTTTGGCGGGCCCACATCAATGATTTCCCTCCTGTCTGATAACCCCTTATCCAATCAAAAGGTTTTTCCTGTGTATAAGGATGCTCATTGTCTTTTACAAAAAAATGGGCTGCATCTTCCCTAAAAGCATAGCACTTGCTGATCACAGGATTGGCATCTTTTATGGCTTGAGGCATTTCATTCCTGTGGGGAAACTCCCAGGGCATCATGTTGGTTGTCGGATAATCCTTCAAATGCTTTACTTCCGGCCCTCTTTCCAGGACCAGGGTTTTGAGTCCTTTCTCTGTAAATTCTTTTGCCGCCCATCCGCCACTCAAGCCGGAGCCAATTACGATTACATCAAAATTATTGTTGGAATTGCCCATGATTCAGTTGATTAAAGATTGTTATGCAGGAACACAGCCATGGTAGCGGCCAGGAATCAATTCATAGACCTGTACCTTGGTCATGAAAAATTCAGAAGCAGTGTATGATTGTATGGTCAGCCCCTTGACTGTTTTGAAAAAATATTTCAGGTCGCTGTCCTCATCCTTTTCTGCAATGATGGAAGCAAGAACTGCATTTCTTTGATCAATTGCGCTGTTTACAAAGTCCTTTCCAGCAGCTGATTTGCATTTTTCCTGGAAAGCTTTCATTCCTGATATAAATCTATCCTGGTCTTCTTTTTTTCGGCAATCATCCACCATGGTCAGCGCGAAAATGTGAGAAGAAAGTTCTTTTGCACCTGGTGTGGTAGTTTTGGGGAGGATGGTTTCACAAAGTGCTGCCAGCATGGCTTCTTCTTCAGCACTGATCATGATGTTTTTTAACAAGATTGCTGATTTGGATCGATCGCTCATGCAGGAGGGAATGAGCGCCACTCCTGCGGTTAAGCAGAAGAGTTGCTTGATTGCTTCACGCCTTTGTATTTGGGTCATACAGCAATTTAGTAAAAAACACGATTCATTTGACTGGCTACTCCAAATTCATCAGGGCTTCGAAAACTGTTTCAGATTGCTTTTCGCTGCTAATCAGTTCTGCCTGCAATCGATTGTATGTTGATTCAGCTTCAGCAAATGCAGTCCTGTTGGAGTAAATGGCAGGATCGGCCAAGGCAATTTCAGCGTCTGCCTTGCTTTTTTTCAATCCCTCAATTTTCATTTCCAGTTCATCAAACTGTCTCTGTAGTTTTTTCTTTTCTTTTTGCTTGTCCTTATCAATGGCATTGTTGCCCTGAACAGGTTGACTGGGTGGGGGAGTTGTTTCTTTTTTCTTTTCAACAACCGGATCAGGTTTAGTTTCTTTTTTGCTGAGCTGTTCCTTTACGGCATTTTTCTCCATTCTTTCTTTCCATTCACACCATTCAGTATAACCGCCCTTGAATTCAACAATTTTTCCGTCTACTATTTCCCAGATTTTGTTGGCTGTTTTGGAGATGAAATAACGGTCATGGCTTACCAAAATCATGCTTCCCTCGTATTTATCCAAGGCATCTGCCAGCAGATCAACAGAGTGCATGTCGAGGTGGTTGGTTGGTTCATCCAACATCAGGAAATTCGCCTTGCTGATGATGGTTTTGGCCAATGCCACCCTGGCTTTTTCACCCCCACTCAATACCTTGATTTTTTTGTCTACATCGTCACCGCTGAAAAGAAAACATCCCAGCACGGTGCGCAGCTCCATATCGGTCTTCTTGCTTCCTGCTGTCTGGAGTTCTTCCAGGATATTATATTCCAGTTTAAGGTGTTCCAGCTGGTGCTGTGCATAAAAACTTTCGTCTACATTATGCCCCCAGTTCCTTTCACCTTCAAAGGTTTCCCTGTCTGCGATGATGCGCAAAAGGGTTGATTTTCCTTTTCCATTGGCTCCAATCAAGGCAATTTTGTCTCCCCTTTCGATTTCTGCATCTGCGCCGTCAACAATTTCAATGTTTCCAAATTTTTTGCTGAGGTTCTTTAATGAACAAATGATTTTTCCGGGTGTCTTGTCAACACTGAAATTGATCCTGATATTGGGCCTTTCGATGGAAGCTTCTTCAACCCGGTCTATCTTATCAAGCCGCTTTTGGACACTTTGTGCCTGAGCCGCTTTTGAAGCTTTGGCCTTGAACCTTTCAATGAATCTTTCCTGCTGTCTGATAAAATCTTGCTGGTTTTCAAATGCCCTTTGTTGCATTTCCATCCGGATCAACTTCTCTTTTTCATAGTATGAATAGTTGCCGGAATAGATGTTGAGTTTGCGTTGGTAGATCTCTACAATCTTGTTGACCATCCTGTCCAGAAAGAATTTATCATGGCTAACAATCACCACAGCACCTTGGTAATGGATCAGGTATTTCTCCAGCCATTCGATGGATGGAAGGTCAAGGTGGTTGGTGGGTTCATCCATCATGAGCAGGTCGGGCTTCATCAGGATCATCTTTGCCAGCAGCACACGCATCCTCCATCCTCCACTGAATTCCTTGTAAGGACGGGAAAGGTCAGATTGTTTGAACCCCAGTCCATGCAATACATCTTCCGTCTTGTGTTCTATGTTGTAGCCATCCAGCACATCCATTTCATGCAACAAGTCGGTAAAACGGATGAGTTTTTTCTCATCCTCCGATTGTTCCAATTCTATGGTAAGCTGATCAATTTCCTTCTGGATTTCCATGATCCTTTCAAAAGCGCCCATGGCTACCTGTAGGATGCTTTCTTCCGTATCAAAACTGAGAAGGTCCTGGTGTAAATATCCAATGCTTGTGGTGCGGCTTCTTTCAAGGGTGCCGGCACTTGGGAGGTATTCACCCGCAAGCAGTTTCAACAGGGTGGATTTCCCTGTTCCATTGTAGCCAATCAATCCAATCCTTTCACCCGGATGGATATGCCAAGTGGCTTCCTCTACGATTGCTCTCGCTCCAAATTCAAATGTAAGGTCCTGAAATCCTGCCAGCATATGTTTTATTATTGCGCCGCAAAGTTACTATTTATCTTTGTCTTGAACTTTCATTCCTGTCTGATGTTATTGAACACTGTGAGAAAAATTTACCTGTTTGTTTTCCTGCTCTCTAATGCGATTGCGCTCAACGCCCAAAACCGCTTCACGCTCAGTGGCTACGTCCGAGATTCCCTTAGCCGTGAAACATTGATTGGGGCTACCGTTCAGGCCAAAGAAACCGGACGTGCTGTTGGCACCAATCAATACGGATTTTACTCGCTGACCCTTCCTGAAGGGGACTATACCCTGATTGTTTCTTTTGTTGGGTATTTTCCGTTTGAAAAGAAAATCAGCCTGCATGCAGACTTAGAACTCAACCTCCCTGTTTTATCGAAATCAAGCCTCTCTCAGGAAATTATCATCTCTTCCCGAAGAAAGGATGCGAATATTACCAATGCACAAATGGGGCAAATTGACCTCAGCATGAACCGGATGCGCTCGGTACCAGTGATATTTGGCGAACTTGACCCTCTCAAAACCCTGCAATTGTTCCCTGGTATAACCAATGCAGGTGAAGGTAATAGTGGGTTGTATGTAAGGGGCGGAGGGCCTGATCAGAACCTGATCCTCTTGGACGATGCAGTGGTCTACAATACTGGCCATTTGTTTGGCTTTTTCTCCATATTCAATGGTGATGCCATAAAAAATACTACCCTGATCAAGGGAGGCATGCCAGCCCAATACGGTGGCCGATTGTCTTCTGTTTTGGATATCTCCATGAAGGACGGCAACATGAACAAGGTGCAGGCTGAAGGAGGAATCGGATCGATCTCTTCCAGGTTATCGATTCAGGGCCCCATCAAGAAAGACAAGGCATCGTTCATCGTCTCCGGAAGGCGCACCTATATTGATGCGCTGATCAAGCCTTTTATTAAAAAGAGCAGCCAATTCTATGGTTCCGGGTATTATTTCTATGACCTCAATGCCAAATTCAACTATCGTTTTTCAAACAAAGACCGACTCTACATCAGTGGTTATTTCGGGAGGGATGTTTTTGATTTCGTAAACAGGCAACGCCAGTTCAATGTGGGTATTCCCTGGGGCAACTCAACCGTTACAGCAAGATGGAACCATGTATTCAACAAGAAACTGTTCATGAACACAACGGTCGTTTACAACGATTATAATTTTGCCTTGAATGCCCTGCAAAATAATTTTGACTTTACCCTCAGCAGCGGCATAAGGGATGTCAACATCAAAACAGACCTGGATCATTATTTGTCTCCAGAGCACAAGCTTAAGTATGGTCTCCAATATACTTTTCACCGTTTTTCACCCTCGATTGTATCAGGCAGGCAAGATTCTGTCAATTTCAATCCCAACAATGCCCAGTTAAAATATGCCAGGGAAACGAGTGCCTATGTGCAGGATGATTGGGAGGTGAATGACCGTTTGAAATTGAGTTATGGTCTTCGTTGGAGTGGTTTTCAGCAGGTTGGTCCTTTCAAGTCCTTCAAGCGAGATCCCAATGGAAACAAACTGGACAGCACCGTTTTTGACCGCGGAGAACAGGTGAAATTTTATGCAGGATTCGAGCCCCGTACAACCCTGCGCTATTCCTTGAATGACCAGACCTCCATCAAGGCCTCTGTCAGCAGGAACCGCCAATACATTCACCTGGTCAGCAATTCCGGTACGACACTTCCAACCGATGTTTGGGTGCCGAGCACCCTTCTTGTTAAGCCTCAGTTGTCTTGGCAATATGCAGCAGGATTCTTCAAGAATTTCAAGGACAATGCCTATGAAACTTCAGTAGAAGTGTATTATAAATCAATGCAAAACCAGATTGAATACAGAGAGGGTTACACACCTTCCATCAAAGACCCCGAAGAGGAATTCGTATTTGGAAATGGATGGAGCTATGGGGCAGAATTCTTCATCAACAAAACCAAAGGAAAGTTCACCGGATGGATTGGGTATACATTGGCATGGTCTTGGCGCAAGTTCCCAGGCTTGAACAATGGAAACAAATATCCTGCCAAGTTTGACCGCCGCAATGACCTTTCTGTTGTTGGTATTTATGAATTGAATCCCAAGTGGAAGTTTTCTGCAGTGTTTGTATACGCTACAGGCAATGCTACATCGCTGCCGGAAAAATTCTACCTTGTTGAGGGTGTGTTGACCCAGCAGTATAGCAAGATAAACCAATACCGTTTGGCACCGTACCACCGCCTTGATCTTTCTGCTACGTATGTGCCAGTGCCAAAAAAAGAAAGGAAAATAAAAGGAAGCTGGGTCTTCAGCTTATACAATGCTTACAACAGGAGAAACCCATATTTTCTTTATTTTGACCAGACTGGAAGTGCGTTTGCGGGAACCTTGCAGGTGCAGGCAAAGCAAGTTTCCTTGTTTCCTGCTATCCCATCCGTTACCTATAATTTCAAATTTTAACCCTTATCGTTTGATTTTTAGCCGAATTGAACCACTGGTTTGTTCTGTTGACGTGATATTGATTTCGTAACGGTTGGTTGATGTTGTTATGATCATGAAGGCTGTATTGGGAGGAATGGTTCCCATGCTTTCTGCAAACATCACAATATCATAAACATCTTCTTTTTCATTCACATCAATGTTGATGGTGATGGGTTTGGCCGTCAACATTTTTGCTGGAATCAACAGCACCCCATTCATAAAAATGGATACGGTATCACCATCTACCTGTCCGTTATCATAAATTTCAATTTTGATTGATGGCCCAGTAACATCAATGGTTTTGATGATCTGTGCATTCCTTTGGGTGAGCTTTTCTTTGGCAGTCTCAGATAGAT
>CANHSD010000052.1 GCA_947463105.1 Chitinophagaceae bacterium | reverse complement strand
CGATTTGCTTTTTCAAATCAACCCTTATCATCCAATGGAAATGGGGCTGGATAGTGGGGAGTTCCATGATAGGAATCCTCATTGCCATCGGTGGCATTTCCAATGCACTGAGATCCAACAGCAGAAAGGCATACCCAGCCCCGGATTCCTCAGCTGTACTGCTTAGGATTACAGAAGGACCGAAACAGGGCAGTAGTTCAAACAGGTATCTGGCAAGGGTTTACAAGGCGGACCAACCAATGACCAACCCAATAGTCAACACCTATGTTTATATCAAAAAAACGGATAACAGCACCTTTATACCTGGAGATGTACTGCTTTCGATAACCTTGCCACAGCCGCTCAAAAACAATGCCAATCCAGGGGCTTTTGACTTTTTTACCTATTCCAAACAAAATGGCATTGGCTTTACGATGATGCTGGAGAACCCATCCCAATACATCAAAATTGGTGAGTCGGCTCCTGGCAACAACGGATGGATCTACAGCATCAGAAAAAAGTTATTGGGTATCATCAAGCAGCATATCAAAAACAAACAAAATGCTGGACTTGCTGAAGCCATGCTGATCGGTTATCGTGAAGACCTGGACAAGGAATTACTGAATGCCTACACCAATACTGGAGTGGTTCACATCATTGCCATTTCCGGATTGCACCTGGGCCTGATTTTCATGTTGATGGACCTCTTGATCCGGTCTGTTGCGGGGAGAAAAAGAGCCACATGGGCTGGTCTTTTTATCAGCCTCCCATTGCTCTGGAGTTTTGCCATCCTCACAGGATCCTCTGCATCTGTGATCAGAAGTGCCATCATGTTCACCTTCATCATCAATGGCAAAGCCATTGGAAGAAAAAGCAATGGCATGAACAGCTTGCTGGGGTCAGCATTTATGTTGCTGCTTTGGAACCCCGATCTTCGGTTTGATCTTGGTTTTCAATTGAGCTATGCCGCAGTGGCCTCCATTTTGATGTTTGACCAGGCAATCAAGAAAATGGTTTTCTTCAAAAACAAAGCAGCCCTTTACCTGTGGAGCATGGTCTCCATCACCTTGGCGGCACAGGTATTGACCACCCCAATTGTGATTGCCAATTTTCACCGGTTTCCAACGCTTTTCCTTTTTACCAACCTTGTTGCAGTTCCCTTGTCCAGCGTGGTACTGATCATGGAAATAGCACTCTGCATTATTCATCCGTTTGATGCGATAGCTACTGGGTTGGGTTCAGTGATCAATACACTGATTCAATTGATGAATGACCACGTGCTGCTGATGGGCAACATTCCTTTTGGCATGATTGACCAGCTTCATGTGAGCAATACAATGATGTTCTTGATTTGCTTCTATGCTGCAGCATGGTATTTCCTGTTCACATCTCCGGACAGGTTTATTTTTCTATCCCTTGCTTTATTGGGACTGGCTTTACCGGTTGTATATCTCATTGAAAGTATCCAAACCAGTAAAACAAAGGAAATCCATGTGCTGAACACCTACGGAGCAACAACGATTATCCACAGGCATGGTCCGTATGCGACCCTTACTGCCTCAGCCTCTTTATTGAACAACAAGAAAAAAACAAAAGAACTCCTCCGCCAAACGGGCCTTGCCCTTGGCATTGAACATTGGACAATTCAATCATTTCCAAACGATCCGGTCATGATCAACCTCCAGAAAGCACAACAAGCCAAGCCATGGCTATTGCTCTGCCATGCAAAATCCATCTCACTCAACAACCTGAAAGATGAGATCAGCAAAGAAACCCTGGTCCTTGCAGATGCATCAACACCGGTGTGGAAAATTAAGCAATGGGAAAAAGAAGCACAAAAGTTACATTTGCGCTTTAAATCAATCCCCGAAGAGGGACCCCACACGATTCGTTGCCACCAAACCCAATAATGATGCAAAAACAAATCCGCGCTGCACTGATCTCCGTTTTCTACAAGGATGGCCTTGAACCACTGGTCAGGCTCTTGAGTGAAAATGGCGTCGCCATTTATTCCACTGGTGGAACACAACAGTATATTGAACAACTGGGCCTGGAATGTATCCCGGTTGAATCTGTGACGGACTATCCCTCCATCCTCGGAGGAAGGGTCAAGACATTGCATCCCAAAATTTTTGGTGGTATCCTTGGCAGGCGAGCAGTAGAACAGGATCTGGCGGAAATGAAAGAGTATGCCATTCCTCAAATTGACCTGGTCATTGTTGACCTGTATCCTTTTGAGGAAACAGTAGCCAATACAACAGAAGAAAAACTCATCATTGAGAAAATAGATATCGGCGGGCCTTCCATGATCAGGGCTGCCGCCAAAAACTTCAGCGACCTGGTGGTCATTGCATCAAAGTCCGACTATGCCCCTTTGGTAGAAATCCTCAGGGAACAACACTGCACAACAAACCTGGCACAAAGAAGAAATTTTGCAGCCAAGGCTTTTGATATTGTCGGCAATTATGATGTGGCCATTGCACAATATTTCACTGCAGACAATTCCAGTCAATTCCTGCATTCTTCTGGAAATCCCCAGATCATGCGCTATGGTGAGAACCCTCACCAACAAGGCATTTTTTTCGGCAAACTCAATGAGTTGTTTGATCAGTTGCATGGCAAGGAGTTGTCCTATAACAACCTGGTGGATGTTGAGGCTGCAGTACAATTGATTGCTGAGTTCCAAGGAGAAACCGAATCTACTTTTGCCATCATCAAGCATACCAATGTATGTGGAATTGCTACAAGAGAGAATGCTGCAGAAGCCTGGAAATATGCCTTGCAAGGTGATCCAGAAAGTGCTTTTGGCGGTGTCCTTGTTTGCAACAGCACCATCGACATGTCAACAGCAGCACAAATCAATGAGATTTTTTTTGAAGTACTGATTGCTCCTGCGTTTGATGCAGATGCACTGGAAGTGTTGACCACCAAGAAGAACAGGATCCTGCTCATCCAGAAAAAAAATCATCCTGCAACAAAACAATTCAAATCGCTCTTGAATGGCGTATTGGTCCAAGACCAGGACAAAGGTAATTTCGAAAAATGGGAAGAGTCCGGAGCAAGACCAACTACTGAAGAAGAGAAGACCGACCTGGTTTTTGCCAACAAAGTATGCAAGCACCTTAAATCAAATGCGATTGCCATTGCAAAAAACAAACAGTTGATTGGAAAAGGCTGTGGACAGACCTCCCGCATTGATTCTCTCAGGCATGCCATTGAAAAAGCCAGGCAATTCAATTTTGATTTGAAGGGTGCTGTATTGGCCAGTGATGCCTTCTTCCCTTTTGATGACTGCGTAAAAATGAGCCATGCGGAAGGCATCGAGGCCTTTATCCAACCCGGAGGTTCCATCCGTGACAAAGACTCCATTGCATACTGCCAAGAAAGCGGACTGGCCATGGTGATGACAGGACTCAGACACTTCAGGCACTGATGTCGGGGCAGATAAGCAATAATAAATCAGAAAAATCCAAAGCACTTTTTGCAGTGGGTGTTGTTTCCATCCTTTGGGGAACAACGTGGCTTGCCTCTAAAATTGGGGTAGAATACATTCCACCACTGCAGCTTTCTGGAATGAGGCACTTCATTGGCGGCGGCCTATATGTGATCTACTTCGCGTTTTTCAGGAAAATGCTTCCCCAAAAACACCAGCTTTGGCAGATCTTTTGGATGTCGATCCTGATGTTTGTAATCAGCAATGCGTTTAGTGTTCTTTCAGTAAAATACATGCCCAGCGGAATAGGCTCAGTTGTTGGGGCCATTATGCCCATCTGGGTTGTATTGTTTACCGGTCTGGTTTTCAATAAAGTCAAATTCAAACGCAAAACCATTGTTGGCATTGCCATGGGGTTTGCAGGAGTGGTCATCACCTTTTTTGACTTCATTGAACACATCATGTACACCGATTTCTCCCTGGGCATCCTGTATGGTGTCATTGCAAGCATTGCCTGGGCACTTTCCTCCTTGTTTACCGCCAAGCAGGCAAAAGACATGGATCCCTATTTTTCGCTGGGATGGCAGATGTTTGTCAGCGGCTGCTTGCTTTCTGTTTTCTCCATGATTACCGGGAAATTTGTTCCAGTTTCGGAAATACCTATACCTGCATGGTTGTCTATAGGGTATCTGGTAATGATTGGCTCTGTGATTGCATTTGGCGCCTACATATATGCACTAAAACGTCTGCCCACTGCACTGGTAGCAGTGCATTCCTATATCAACCCCATTGTTGCCATTATCCTTGGTAATCTGTTGATGGAAGAAAAATTAACTGCCTTTATTGTTGGTGGCACCATGATTACCCTTTGGGGAGTTTATCTGGTCAACAATAGTTTTAAGAAGCCAAAGGCTTAGCATTTTCTTGCTTTTCCCTCCAAAGCTGATTGAAGGTTTTGGCAGGAAAATCAAGGTCTGCTCGCTGTCCGGTCCAACCCTTGAACAATTTATTGATCATCCAATTCTTGATCTTGCTGTTGCCAAGATTCATCATTTTTCGGTGAAGCATTCCCTGTTGCCAGGTTGCCCAGGCAATATTCTCCATCATGTTTCCTTGTCCTGAACGGACCGCCTCTCTTCTGTTGTACAACAGGAGCTCATGCAGGTTGATCTTTACCGCACATACTTCGGTACAATTTCCGCAAAGGGAAGAAGCATGGCTCAGGTGTTTCCACTCACCAAGGTCTTTGAGATTGGGCGTAATAACACTGCCAATGGGGCCACTGTAGGTGGTTCCATAGCTATGCCCCCCAATATTCTTATACACAGGACAAGCGTTAAGGCAAGCTCCGCAACGGATACAATAAAGGCTTTCCCTTGAAACGGGATCCTGCAGGATATTGGTTCTTCCATTGTCCAGCAGGATGACATACATTTCATCGGGACCGTCCATCTCTGTTGATTGCCGTGGGCCACTGATGATGGAATTGTATACCGTCACTTGTTGGCCCGTTCCGTAGGTAGAAAGCAGTGGCCAGAAAAGAGCAAGATCATGCAAAGAAGGAATAACTTTTTCTATCCCCGTGATAACAATATGTGTCTTGGGAAAGGATGCGCTCAACCTTGCATTGCCTTCGTTCTCTGTTACTGCAATACTACCTGTTTCAGGAATGATGAAATTGGCACCAGTAACGCCCACTTCCGCCTCTGCATATTTTTTCCTGAGCTTTTCCCTTGCTACAAGGGTGAGCTCTTCTGGTGTAAGGTCAAGCGGTGTGTTCAGGTGTTCATGGAAAACACGGGCAACATCCTCCTTGCTCTTGTGCATCGCAGGGGTAACAATATGATAAGGCGGCTCGTTGTCCAGCTGTTGTATGTATTCGCCCAAATCGGATTCAATGCTGTCGATGCCATTTTTTTCAAGGAAATCATTGAGGTGAATTTCTTCAGTAACCATGCTCTTGCTCTTGACAAGCGTTTTGCAATTCTTTTCCTTGCAAATCCTGAGGATGGCTTCATGGGCCTGTTCTATTGTTTCGGCCCAAATCACCTTGCCACCATTCTTGAGAAAATTGATTTCAAATTTTTCCAGTTGAACATCCAGGCTTTCAAGTGCTTTCCATTTGGCATGCTTGGCTTTTTCCCTTGCAAAATTGATGTCTGAAAATTGTTTTTTTCCCAGCGGAACAACTGCATTGTACTTTCCGATATTGTGGTTGATGGTTTTGCGATGGGATAAATCCGCTGCTTTTACAAAACTCTTCTCCTTAAAAACCGAAGCTGGATTTGACATGGCGTTATTTTTTATTCAACTTTTTATCACCATTGAAATACTCCTTTGCCACCTGATCAAGTGCATCATAAAATCCTTCACCGTATAATCTTGTAATGGGTTCCTTTAGAAATTTATACACCGGCAATTTCAATTCTTCGCCCAAGCTGCAAGCCGGGCTGCACATGTCTTCACGGGGTTCATAGTTGAGCATTTCATGGTTGGTATATCGGCTCTTGCTTTTTTTAATGGGATAGAGATGGCATGAGATGGGCTTTTTCCATTTGATCTGGCCCTTGTTGTAGGCCTCTTCGAATACACATTTTATGACCCCTTGCTGATCGCGTACACCGTAAGTACAAATTTTGTTTTCGACTGTTGGCGTAACCCAGCCAAACTCGCGGTCGTACCGGTATAGTCCGTTTTTTTCCACTTCCTTGATGCCGTCCTTGGACATCAGGGGCTTGACAATTTCATAGCTCTTGTTCACCTCGTCAAGTTCCTGATCTGTCAATGGTGCGCCCGCATCCCCGTCCTCACAACAGCCGCCTTTGCATTTGGAGAGATTGCAAACAAACTGTGCTTCTACAATATCATCGCTAACAAGAATATCATCAATAACAATCAAAGTGAAGAGTTTATGCAAAAATAAGGGTTCTTCAGTCGCCCTGAAAAGCATGTTTTGCACACTATCAAAGGCTCATCATCTCCTTGAACCGAACAGCCTGGCGCCTGGATACTTCAATTTTTTCTCCTCCCTTTATTTCAAGCAATAACCCGCCATTGAAAAATGGCTCAACCCTTTCAATCATGCGCAGGTTAACAATATGCTTGCGGTTGGCCCTGAAAAATGTTCTTGGATCAAGCCTCTCTTCGAGGGAATTCAGTGATTTCAAGATCAAAGGCTTGTTCGGGCCGAAAAACACCCTTGCATAATTGCCAACAGATTCAAACAACCTGATTTCTGCCAGCTTAACAAACCAGCATTTTTCTCCGTCTTTAACAAATACCTGGTCAGATTCTGAAAGGGAAAGCCTTATTTCTGATCGGTTTTCAGAAAATAACATCTCTTTTTCATCGATGGCCAAAAATTTTTGAACAGCATCTGAGAGGCGCTTGGGGTCGATGGGTTTCAACAAGTAATCCAGTGCATTGACTTCGAATGCACGGATAGCATATTCGTCATAAGCGGTGGTAAAGATGACTGCTGGCAACTTTTCCAATTCCTGCAAAAGATCAAATCCTGTTTTCACTGGCATTTGAACATCCAGCAAGATCAGGTCAGGATTCAATTCATTGATCAGGTTAAGGCCTTCGTCAGCATTGGCAGCCTCTCCGATAACCTCTATTTCAGGATGAAAGACGAGCATTTTTTTCAATTCATTTCTTGCGAGTCTCTCATCGTCAATAATGATGGCATTTTTTTTCATAAGTTCCTATTAAGAAAGCGGAATAATCACTTTTGCCTCAACCAAATCTTTGCTCAACTGCCTGATGGAGAAACTGGCAGCATCACCGAAAATCAAAAGCAACCTGTTGGATGTGCTTTGCAGGCCAAACCCCTCATGGCCCTGCTTTATGTCCAACATACCAGAATTGATGACAGACAACATAAGTTGTCCATTGGTTTCATTGGCCATTATGGAAATCTCCCCCTCGTGCACCGTTTTCCCAATGCCATGTTTGATGGCATTCTCAACCAGGGTCTGCAGCATCATGGGGGGAACCTGATGGTCCAAGGTCTCATCATCGATGCCATACTGTACATTCAGTCTGTCTTCAAACCTAATCAACTCCAATGCAAGATAATCCTTCACAATATTCAGCTCTCTCTCCAGAGTGATGGTTTCATGTTGATCAGAAGACATGCTTGAGCGAAGAATATTGCTCAATGCCGTAACTGCCTCACGGGCCCTGTTGGGATCTTCATCAATCAACGCCCGGATGCTGTTCATCGCATTGAAAATAAAATGTGGATTGATATGGGACTTGATGGTCTTGAGTTCCAGAGACTTTACCAATGCCTCCAATTTCAGGTTGTCCAGCTGGTTTTTTCTTGACTCTGCCACATAATGATAAATGAAATAAATGCAGTTCCAAATGAACAGATAAATGAAGGAAGAGAAAACGTTGCTGCTGATTTTTTGGGAAATCTCCCATTTGGCCTCTTCCTTGTATTCGAGCCCTGCTAACATGCTCAGGTAGGTTTCACCAATGCCCAGAATGATAGCGAATAAAATTGAAACCAGGATAAAGCCCATCAACTGGTAATTGATGCTGCGCTGCATCAGTTTCAACCATTTGATGGTCATCCGCATGAAATGGGACATCAGAAGACCTATGGCTACATATACACCCAACCGACCAATGAATCGGGCATCAAAAAGCTTGTAGGTAAGAGCAAAGAAAATATTGATCCCTGCAAACATCATCCAGCCCAGAAATTGGAAAAGCCAGTATTTTGATATGTTCCGGAGATATAGATCCATGCATTTCAAAGCTATACAATTGAAGAGGAAGGGAAAAATGGTTTTTTACAGGAGGTTTTTCAGGCCGGTTGACTGGTAAAGCCCCCAGGAATAGGTGGTGGGAACTCGCCGTTGGATAAAGCGTTTTTGGATGGTATAATCCGTATTTTGACTAACTTTATGTATTCCAAGCAAGGGCAAGCCCGAACAAATAGCATCAGTCCTTGTTTATCAATACATTGTTACAAACCGCATTCAATATGACACAAATCGAGGCTGGTGCATTGCTCAAACATATCAACTCCCCTGATGACCTAAAGAAAATAGGGAAGGATGAACTGTACAAGGTTTGTGAAGAACTGAGACAATACATTGTGGATGTGGTCAGTGTACATGGCGGTCATTTTGCAGCCAGCCTGGGTGTTGTGGAGCTTACGGTAGCATTGCATTATGCCTACAACACCCCTTATGACCAATTGGTCTGGGACGTAGGCCATCAGGCCTATGGACATAAAATACTCACAGGAAGACGCGACAATTTCCATACCAACAGAAAATACGGCGGGCTCAGTGGGTTTCCAAAAAGGACAGAAAGCCCCTATGATGCTTTTGGCGTAGGACATTCATCTACCTCCATTTCCGCAGCACTGGGGATGGCCATCGCCGCAAAATACAATGGTGAAAAAGACAGGAAGTCAGTTGCGGTAATCGGAGATGGCTCAATGACTGCAGGCATGGCCTTCGAAGCCATGAACCATGCAGGCGTAACCGATGCAGACATGTTGGTCATCCTGAATGACAATTGCATGAGCATCGACCCCAATGTTGGTTCATTGAGGGAATACCTGACAGACATCACCACTTCCCATACCTACAATAAACTGAAGGATGACATCTGGAATACCCTTGGAAAGCTTCCCATTGGAGGAAATTTCAGCAGGGAAATGGCCAGTAAACTTGAACACAGCATCAAGGGCTTCATCAACAAGAGAAGCAACTTGTTCGAGTCCATGAACATGCGGTACTTCGGTCCTATTGATGGACACAACATTACCAAACTGGTGGATACCCTGAAAGACCTGAGGGACATTCCAGGGCCCAAGCTACTCCATATCATTACCACCAAAGGAAAAGGATACGCACTGGCCGAAAAGGACCAGACCAAGTGGCATGCCCCTGGTTTGTTTGATAAAGTGACTGGCGAGATTTACAAAAAAACATTTGATACACCCCAGCCTCCAAAATACCAGGATGTATTTGGTATAACCATTGTTGAGCTGGCAGAGAAAAACAAGAAGATTTTTGGTATTACCCCTGCAATGCCATCCGGTTCATCCCTGAAGTTCATGATGGATGCAATGCCTGACAGGGCCTTTGATGTTGGCATCTGTGAACAACATGCTGTTACGTTGAGTGCGGGGATGGCAACACAGGGATTGAAGGTATTTTGTAATATATATTCCTCCTTCATGCAGCGTGCTTATGACCAAGTGGTGCATGATGTGGCCATTCAGAAACTCCCTGTAGTATTTTGTCTGGACCGTGCAGGACTGGTGGGTGATGATGGGCCTACGCACCACGGCGTATATGATATCCCCTACATGCGCTGCATCCCCAACATGATCGTTGCTGCCCCCATGAATGAGGCAGAATTGAGGGATCTCATGTATACCGCACAGCTTGACACCATAGATTTACCCTTCGTCATTCGCTATCCAAGGGGCGAGGGCATGATGCCAGAGTGGAAAACAACCATGAAGGAAATTGAGATAGGCAAAGGGCGTAAACTCAAAGAAGGAAAAGAGATTGCCATCCTTTCCTTTGGACATCCGGGCAATTTTGCTGCGGCAGCCATCAGAAACCTGATGGCGGATGGCATCACCCCTGGTCATTATGACATGCGTTTTGCAAAACCACTTGATGAGGAAATGCTTCATGAGGTATTTACCCAATACAACAAAATCATTACTGTTGAAGATGGCACTGTCGTTGGCGGTATTGGCGCAGCAATATTAGAATTTATGGCTGACAATGGCTACAAGGCTGATGTAAGGATCCTGGGAATTCCTGATCGCATTGTTGAACATGGCTCACAGAAGGAATTGCACAAGGAGTGCCATTACGATGCAGAAGCGATTGCTACAACAGCAAGGGAGATGATGAAAGCTGTTGTCAGCGTTATTCGATAATGGTAACCAACTGATCTTCAGGGCGCTCATCATTGTATTCAATGATGAAATTGTTCTTTCCTTCACCAATGATGATGGCCAGATAACTTTGTTGAACAAGCTCCAATACCGTAAGAAAGAGAAAGATGGCATGCAGCCTGTCCTGACAAACGTCAAACACCTTTTCAAAAGACATGGTCTTTTCCTGCGCGCTGACTTTGAGTACATACTCACGGGTTTCATCCATGGTATAGTTGTACCTGTAGACAACATGCTGTGGTTTGTTCTGGCGATCGTGCACCCTTTGCATCACCTTTTCAAAGACTTTCATCAGTTTGAAAAGCGAGATAGATTGTATCTCCGTTCCTTCTGAAGACTCCTCTCCTATGGCATGAAGATCTTGCTGGAGGTTACCTCTTTTCACCATGAACATCCGCTGTTGTTCAAGCTCCGCAAGCTTCAAAGAAGCTTCCTTGAATTTTTTATACTCAAGGATTTTATCAATCAATTCTTTCCTGGGATCAATCTCATTACCATGGTCATCAAGCTCTTTTCGGGGAAGCAACATTTTTGCTTTGATCCTGATGAGGGTGGAAATGAAAAGAATAAACTCACTGCTCAATTCAATATTGTCCTCCTCAGACTTTTTGATAAAAGCCAGGAAGTCATCAATGATGCTGGTGATGGGAATATTATAAATATCAAGTTCATCCCTTTCAATGAAGAAAAGCAAAAGGTCAAACGGACCTTCAAACTGAGGCAATCTAATCTGGTAAGAGGCAGTGTTCAAAACAGTTGAATTGAAGTGGGTAAGGCGACAAATATAGGAAATTGATGCAAATAATGAAGAAGGGTAGGCAATTTTAACGACCTTCACCGTCCAAAAATCGTTTAGCGTGAAATGGATCCTGTTCATCATTCTCTGCCTCATCTGGGGAAGCTCCTTCATCATCATGAAAGAGGGAATGGAAATACTGAGTCCTTATCAACTGGCTTCCATCAGGATTATCTCAGCTGGCCTGGTCATGCTTCCATGGATCAGAACCGCCTACAGGGCTGTTCCCAAAAAAGCAGTACCAGCCCTGATCCTTTCGGGATTTTTGGGAACGCTTTTTCCTGCCTACCTCTTTTGCATTGCCCAAACCAAAATTGACAGCTCTATTGCTGGAATCCTCAATGCACTCACACCAATTTTTACCCTGGCCATCGGGATGTTGTTCTTTAACCTTAGGGTAGGATGGATCAAATGGGTGGGCATGTTGCTGGGTTTTGCCGGAATGCTGGTCCTGGTTTTGGGCGCTTACAGGCAGATTAACATGCAATATATTGGTTATACCTTTTTCGTTATTCTTGCCACCATCTGCTATGGACTGAATGTAAATGTGGTGAACCAGTACCTTAAAGACGTTGCCCCCTTGCATATAGCAACCATTGCCTTTACAGCATTGATTATACCCAACCTGATCATCCTGGCCTCAACTGGCTATTTTTCCGACCCCAACCTTTTGAGCGGACATTTGACAAAAGGTACGGTTGCCGGAGCGGTTCTGGGAATCGTAGGCACCTGCCTTGCATCCGTCATTTTCTATACCCTGATGAAAAAATCGGGACCTGTTTTTGCATCGATGGTAACCTATGGCATTCCCTTGGTGGCCATCGGATGGGGCTTTGTAGCCGGAGAAACCATCACTGCTGTACAAATCATGGGGATGGTCGTGATCTTGGGAGGAGTGCGGCTGGCCAACAAATAGACCTATACACTCATTATTTCCTTTTCCTTGGCAGCAAGATGCTTTTCAATAAGGGCAATGAATTTATTGGTCATTTCCTGAATTTCCTTTTCGGCATCTGTGGCAATATCTTCACTCAAACCATTCTTCTGCATTTTTTTCACTTGTTCAATGGCATCCCTTCTGATGTTGCGGATGGCCACTTTGGATTGTTCACCTTCATTTTGAACCCTTTTTACTATTTCTTTCCTTCTTTCTTCAGTCATGGGTGGAAGAAAAATGCGGATGATGCTACCATCATTCTGTGGAGTCACACCAATATTGGCGGCAATAATGGAACGCTCAATCAGTTGCAACATGTTCTTCTCCCAGGGCTGAATGGTAAGGGTTCTGGCATCAGCAACAGAAATATTGGCCACCTGGGCAATGCCGGTTGGAGCACCATAATAGTCTACTGTAAGGCCATCAAACATCTGAGGATTTGCCCTGCCAGCACGTATTTTAGTAAGCTCTGATTCAAGATGTGAAATTGCTTTTTCCATCGTGGCAGTGGCATCCAACATGTGCAATTCAAGTTCTTCAGACATAAAGGGAAATTTTGTCTGCAAATCTACTGAATGAAAATAAAACGAGAAATATAAAACTGAGGCTAATTGTTCAGTTCTGTCTTGGAAGAAATGTTTTTAAGGATAATGGTAGGCTCATGACCCTTGGCAGATGGAGAAACGTTGATCCGATTGGTCGTTTTATTCGAAGGCAGGGGCATTAATTTGCAAAAGGCAGCGATGGATGTGCCGATGAAGAAAAGGCCTGCAATCACAAAATTGATGCCCATTGATTGGGTGAGGATGGCAAAAGCAATGAACCCTATCGCAGTGAGCCCAAGCAAGCCTGTAATCTGCATGTGAGAAAGTCCCCTTTTCATCAGCAAGTGATGGATATGGTTTAAATCATGATCAAAAGGGGAACGTCCCCTGTACACCCTTAAAACAGTCACACCAAAGGTGTCCATCAGAGGAACGAAAAGTGCGGCAAAACCAATAGCAGGGGCGGCTGAAAATTGCAAAACGGTTCCAGGCAAACTTGCGGTATTGATGAACCTGATCACCAAGACTGCATTAACAAGACCCAACAACAATGAACCTGTATCGCCCATGAAAATTTTGGCAGGGGAAAAATTAAAACTGAGAAAGGCAAGGAGGCTTGCTGCCATCGAAAAAGAAAGAATGGCAAAAGAGAAATCTTTTTCTATGACAAATACAATACCAAAAAACAAGGTGGAGATCATACCCAGGCTACCTGCCAGCCCATCAACCCCATCTATGAGGTTGAAGGCGTTCACCACAACCAGGATGGTTATGTAGGATAAAAGCATAGAAAATATGGGGGTCAATTCGGTAATACCCAGAAATCCATGCAAAGATGTCAATTGAAAATTGCCTGGATAAACCAACAAGAAAGCAGCAATCAACTGCCCAGCAAATTT
>CANHSD010000051.1 GCA_947463105.1 Chitinophagaceae bacterium | reverse complement strand
TAAAACTGGATCCAAAAGGAAAAGAAACTGATAATCAATAAACTGAAAACAGCCATAACAGGCTTGAGCAAAGATTTAACCTGATCACGTTTGTACAATAGAAAACCAATCATCACAAAGAGCACAAGGTCTTTTATAAAAGACTGATTTGCAGTTAGTTTTATGCAGTCACCGAAACAACCACATTCTTTGATTTTTCCAGAGAAAACAGCATAACCGGTAAGGAAAGTGAAGAAAACAATAAGAATGAAAAGCAACCAGCTGAACAGACGAAATTGCCAACCTAACAATACAGCAACACCGGCAATGATTTCAAATGCAATCATCAGGATTGAAAAAACAAGGGTATAATCGTCCAGAAATCCCATCCCCCAGATCTCAAAAAACTCCTGCATTTTATAGCTCAAACCCTGTGGATCATTGGCCTTGATCAATCCACTGAAAATGAACAATCCGCCTACAATAATTCTGGTTAAACCCAATAAAAACCTCATGAGTAAAAATTTATGATAAATGACCTGGTTTGGCTTCTCCAATGAGAATCAGTCCGAAAACGGCATAATTGATGATATCTACGAAATTGGCATCTATGCCCTCACTGATGATGGTTTTACCGTCATTGTAAAGAATTTGCCTGATTCGACTGAGTTTCATCAAAATGAGATCGATAAAGCTTTCTTGGCTCATGTCTCTCCAGGCTTCGCCATAATCATGATTCTTGTCCAGCATTGTATCCCTGGAAAAGTTGATGTATTGATCATAGAGCTTTTCCATTTCATCAGGGTTCATTTCTTCCATTTCACTGTCTCCAATTGACAGTTGTATAAGACCAATTACCCCATAATTGACGATACCCTTGAATTCTCCAGTAATGTCATCACCTATTTTCTGGACTTTTTTTTCCTGTAGGGTTCTGACGCGCATGGCTTTGATGAAGATCTGGTCAGTGATGGAAATAATCCGGAGACAGCGCCAGGAAGTGCCATAATCTCGGGTTTTCTTGATGAATATGTCTTTACAGGAGTTTACAGCGAGATCATATTGTGTATTGGTTATTGCACTCATGCTTTAAAAGGGATAAAAACCCGAAACGGTTCGGGTTATATGGTAAATTAGTTCATTTTTGCAGTTCTGCTAGGCAAAAATAACAAAGGAAACAACATGATTGAACTTATTTCAAGGGGACGGACCATAAAATCAAATAAGCCGTTGGTCATGGGAGTCCTCAACTGTACAGAGGATTCATTTTATGAGGCCAGCAGAACAGCACATTACCCTGCCATCTGCAAGAGAATCGATGATTTGATCAGCAGTGGTGTTGATATCATTGACATAGGAGGAAAAAGTACCAAGCCAGGTAGTATGGATATTGCTGCAGGTGTGGAAATTGAAAGAATCAGCGCTGCCATCAAATACCTGGTCAATCACAAAAGCAGCATCTGGAGCTCTATTGACACCACAAGTGCTGAAGTTGCACACTATGCTGTTGATAATGGCATTGATATAGTCAATGATGTCAGTGGTGGAAACATGGATCTGCATATGATTCCAACGGTAGCAACACTAGCAGTTCCTTTCATTTGTACCCATATGCAGGGCACCCCCACAACCATGCAGGATAATCCACAATATGACAATGTAACGGATGATCTGGTAAGATTTTTCAAAGAGAAAATTGAAGCTTGTCAACGTGCAGGCATCAAGGATATAATACTTGACCCCGGTTTTGGTTTCGGCAAAACCCTGGAACACAATTACGCCCTGGTCAGACAATTGGAGAAAATTGTTGCGCTTGGTCATCCTGTTTTGGCAGGATTCTCAAGAAAATCCATGATCTATAAACTGCTGAAAATCACGCCTGATGAAGCACTGAATGGTACAACTGTTTTGAATACAGTGGCCTTAATGAAAGGTGCATCATTGCTAAGGGTACATGATGCTAGGGAAGCGATTGAAACGGTAAAAATTATTCAACAAATCAAAAAGGCATAAAAAAAGGAGCACTAAACGTGCTCCTTTTTTAGATTAATTACCAGCTGGAGGAGGAGGCACTGCACCTTGTGGTGCTTTGGGCAGATCCTTCACTTCAACTACTTCGATATTGAAAATCAAGTTTTGGTTAGGCTTGATGGCAGGAGGACTGCCTTGTGGGCCGTAAGCCATGCTGGAAGGGATGAACATTTTTCCTTTTCCACCTTTTTTGAAAACGGTGATTCCTTCAAGCATACCCTGAATAGCCCCTTCCTGCTTTGCAACAAAGAAGAATGTATCCAAACCATGTGGCGAGAATTGTTTTGCGGTATCGATATTAGAATCGAAATATTCTCCCTCAAAACTGTACCCATCGTACTTTACACCGACCAGTTGGCCTGAATCAGCCTGCTTGCCTGTACCCTGCTGTTCAATTTGGACATAAACACTGTTGTTAACCTTATCCGCCTTGATGCTTTTCAATGAAAGGTATTTTTCGATGGCCGCCATTTCCTTGACCTTGTAACGATCAATTTCAGCTTTGTAATCGTCAACGGCAAAATCACGGGATGCTTTGCCATCTTTGTTTTTGAATACAGACAGGATCTTGATGGTCATTTGCTGCTTGTCTCCTTTTTTCATGTAGGGAGGTACGCCATACTGAGATCCTTTTTGAAGGGTGTCAAAATACTGGTAACAAACGGCACTGTCTCCAACCTTCATTTTGGTGAGGAATTCAGAGAAATCGTGGAATCGTCCTACGCTATCCACCTGATCATAAACAGGCATGAAATCATAAGAATTCATCACAGATGAGTCTTTGTACGTGAGTTTGTACTGGAATTTTACAAAATCACCATGTTCTAGTTTTTCACCAGAACCTTGATTGAAGATCTTGTATTCAAGTCCTGACTTGGTTTTTTCAAACCCTACATTCTTACATGCGTTGAGCATGAGAATGGATAAGGCGCTGAGCAGCAGAGTTGTTTTTTTCATTTGATTGTTGTTATTGTAAAGATGTAAATTCTTTGAGTGCTTTTTTAAATTGAATGACATTTTGTTCCAAGGTATCTATACTTCTTCCACCTGATGCATTGTAATGACCGCCGCCAGAGAAATATTTTCTTGCAAACGTATTGCAATCAAATGTTTCCTTGCTCCTGAACGACCATTTTCTTTCTTCATCACGATCAATCAACAATGCAGCCATTTCAATACCCTGGATAGACAAGGGGTAATTGACCAGGCCTTCTGTATCTCCTGTCTTGATGTGAAACTTCAGGATATCTGCCTTGGGTATGCAAATCAGTGCAGTATTGTGTTCATAGAATACTTCCATTCTGTTGGATAGCACATGACCAATAAAGCGCAGCCTGTTTTCATGAAAATTATCATAGGTATGTGAATGGATTTTGGCATGTTCAATGCCCTTGAGCTGAAGCTCCGCAACCATATAATGCACACTTGGTGTGGTAGATGCAAAACGGAAAGAACCTGTGTCAGCCATTACTCCTGCATAAAGGCAAGACGCAATATCCTTATCAATCAGCTCCTTTTTACCAGACAAAACAATGAAATCATAAATCATTTCAGCGGTAGAGCTCTTTTTGATGTTGCTTTCACCAAAATCAAAACATTCGGTCTGGGGTTCCCTGTGGTGGTCTATCAGCACTTTTTTGCAGTCCAGGTTGGTCAAGACCTGTTCCATGTTTCTTGTTCGGCTGAAATGATTGTAGTCAAGACAGAACAACCATTTTGCATTGGATAAATAGTCTTGTGATGGGTTTCCCTTGGATTCGAAATCAATGACATCGGAACAACCTGGCATCCATTTGAGAAAATCTGCCCAATTCGTTGGAGAAATCACTTTGACTGGATAACCTTGTTTCTTAAAGAAATGGTATAAACCCAAGGCAGAACCCATTGCATCCGGATCTGGCTTCTGGTGCATTGTAATAACAATCGGGTCAGAAACTGACAATTGGTCAAAAACAGTGCTGATTTCTTTCATCTTGGATAGCAAATGTACAATCCTGATGCTTAAAATCAATAAACCTTTTCTTGGGGCTTGGCTCAGCTTGGTTTACCTTTGTTATCCAAAAACAAGAGATTATGACCAACAAGACGTTTACAATGATCAAGCCTGATGCATTTGCAGCTGGCAATGCAGGTGCCATCCTCAAACACATCGAAGGTGCCGGTTTCAAAATCAAGGCAATGAAACTCTTAAAACTTACTCCAGAAAAAGCTGGAGAATTTTATGCAGTGCACAGTGAAAGGCCATTTTACGGAGAATTGGTTGATTTTATGAGCAGCGGCCCCATTGTTGCTGCCATTCTTGAAAAGGAAAATGCGGTTGCAGATTTCAGGACATTGATTGGGGCTACCAACCCTGCCAATGCAGAGGAGGGCACTATCCGCAAGATCTATGCCAAGTCTGTTGGTGAGAATGCCGTTCATGGAAGCGATAGTGATGAGAATGCAGCCATTGAAGGAAGTTTCTTCTTTTCAGCCTTTGAAAAGATCTGATATTGCTCGTATTTAAAGTAAAAGGGTGACTTTAAAGTCACCCTTTTTTATGGAAACCACCTTTCCCCTCTTCGGATTACTAGAGCGTCTGATAAAAGTATAAACTCCAGAACTTTTAAAACAAGTCCACGTTATATTCAATAAATAATCATTCCCATGGCCTACCATTCCCTTGAAGCTTGCTTGCTTGATCTAGAACAAACTGGTCAACTGGTGAGGATTAAGGAGGAAGTTGATCCCTATCTTGAAATGGCAACACTTCACCACCGTGTATACGAAGCAGGCGGTCCGGCTCTTTTATTTGAAAAGGTAAAGGGATCAAGGTTCAGGGCAGCATCCAATATTTTTGGTACCCTGGATAGAAGTAAATTCATTTTCCGCGATAGTTTAGCACAAATGCAGATGCTGATCAACCTGAAGAATGACCCGGTTTCGGCATTAAAAAAACCCTTTCAGCACCTGGGAGCACTATTTGCTGCATTCACCGCCTTGCCACTGAAAAATCCTATCAACAAACCTGTTTTATTCCAGGAAATCTCCATTCAGGACATTCCTCAGATTCAACATTGGCCCATGGATGGTGGTGTTTTTGTGACATTGCCACAGGTCTATACAGAAGATATAGATTCGCCTGGCATCATGAAATCCAATTTGGGCATGTACCGGATTCAGTTGTCTGGCAATGATTATATACCCAACAAAGAGATTGGGCTCCATTATCAATTGCACAGGGGAATTGGGGTTCATCAGACAAAAGCCAATAAAAAGGGTAAAGCGTTAAAAGTTAGCATTTTTGTGGGAGGCCCACCCTCGCATACTGTTTCAGCAGTCATGCCGTTGCCTGAGGGCCTCAGTGAGATGACTTTTGCAGGGGCTCTGGGAAGAAGAAGATTCAGATATACCTACAAAGATGGCCACGCAGTCAGCACGGACGCAGATTTTGTCATCACTGGTGAGGTGTTGCCCGGCGAAAACAAGCCCGAGGGACCTTTTGGAGATCATTTAGGATATTACAGCCTTACCCATCCTTTTCCTTTGATGAAAGTTCATAAGGTATATGCCAGGAAAGATGCCATTTGGCCTTTTACGGTAGTGGGCAGACCACCACAGGAGGATACCAGTTTTGGACAACTGATCCATGAAATTACCGGGTCTGCCATACCAAAGGAAATTCCAGGCGTAAAAGAGGTCCACGCTGTTGATGCTGCAGGTGTTCACCCTTTATTGCTGGCCATTGGCAGTGAAAGGTATACTCCTTATCTACCCACCAAACAACCAGCAGAGTTGTTGACCATCGCCAATCATATCCTGGGTACCGGTCAGCTCAGCCTTGCAAAATTTCTGTTCATCACAGCAGATGAGCTTAACAAACTGACCACGCACAATGAAGCAATTTTCTTGAACTATATTTTGGAACGGCTGCATACAAACCGTGATGTTCATTTTCATACGAATACAACCATGGACACCCTGGATTATTCTGGAACAGGCTTGAACTCTGGCAGCAAGGTGGTTTTTGCTGCATATGGTAATCCCATCAGAACCCTTACCGTTGAATTACCGGAAGAATTAAAAGGAATCAGTACATGGGCTGATTGCAGGATGATCATGCCGGGTGTGGCTGCCTTTCAAACAAAAACATATGTTGATGAGCAAACAACCCTTGAAGAAATGAAGCGAATCAATGAGATGCTTATGGGGAAAACAGGTCCATCATTTGGTGTTCCTCTTTTGATTTGGTGTGATGATGCCCATTTTACCGCGCAAAGCGTTAAAAACTTTCTTTGGGTGGCCTTCACCAGAACAAACCCATCGCATGATATATATGGCATTGATGAATTTTATGCACACAAGCACTGGGGGTGTAATGGCCCAATCATCCTGGATGCCCGCGTCAAACCACATCATGCACCTGCAGTTGTTTTGGATCCTGCAATGATCAAAAAAACAGATAGATTTTTTGCTGAAGGAGGATGCTTAGCAGGTATAATTTAACAATTTTTCTTAGCTTTGCACCCCGTTCGGGACGTAGCGCAGCCCGGTAGCGCGCTTGCATGGGGTGCAAGAGGTCGCTAGTTCGAATCTAGTCGTCCCGACAAAAAGAGTCTTGGTTTCCAAGGCTCTTTTTTTTGCAAGGATTGCATCTTTTCAAATATTGGCCAAAAGGGTTATCTTCGCTTAATTCTCATTTTATGACGATTCTCGTCCGCAAAGCCTTGGTAAAAGATATCCATTCACCTCATTACAACAAGAGGATGGACATTCTCCTCTCCGATGGAACAATAACCGAAATTGCTGAACATATCGAAACGATTGCTGATAATGTGATTGACATTCCTGGTATTTTGGTTTCTCCAGGTTGGATTGATTTGTTTGTAAAGGGCACTGATCCTGGTTTTGAATTTAAAGATGACCTTGATCATCTTGCTGCATCTGCAGCAAAAGGTGGATTCACGCAATTGTTTCTGACACCCAATACACAACCGGTTACCCAGAATAAAACCGGTGTTCAGTACATAAAAAACCATCATTCTACTCAACCAGTAGCACTCCACCCTATCGGGGCTGTTACCAAAAATACTGATGGCAAGGAACTGACAGAGATGTTTGAAATGAGGCAAACGGGTGCAATTGCATTTGGGGATGGCACCAAAAGCATACAATCTGCCGGACTGCTCATCAAAGCGCTCCAATATGTTAATGCGTTTGATGGAATCATTATTCAATTGCCCGATGATCATTCAGTTGCTCCACATGGACTGATGAACGAAGGTATCGTTTCCACCCAGGTTGGTCTTCCAGGAAAACCAGCCCTTGCAGAAGAAATAATGGTGGCCAGAGACATTGAACTCTTGCGGTACACCAAATCCAAGTTACACCTGACAGGTATCAGTTTGTCTACCTCTGTCGAGATGATTAGAAATGCAAAAAAAGATGGCCTCAATATAACCTGTTCTACAACTCCCTATCACCTTGTTTTTACAGACATGTCGTTGCTGAATGGGTATGACACCAATCTCAAAGTGAATCCACCCCTTCGTACAGAAAATGACCGACAAGCACTTCTTGCTGCCGTAAAAGATGGAACCATCGATTGCATTACAACCCACCATACAGCCCAGAACAAAGATGCCAAGATTTGTGAATTTGAATACGCAGGGGCAGGCATGCTTGGCTTAGAATCTGCATTCGGAATTCTTGGAATGGCTGGCCTTGAGATAGATGAAATTTTACAATTGATTTGTTTCAATCCAAGAAAAATTTTCTCCCTCGAATCTGTCATTTCCATTGGGTATAAGGCTGATTTCACCTTGTTCAATGGCCAAACCGAATGGATTTTCAAAAGTGCTGATATCAAATCCAAGTCTTCCAACTCACCGTTTATCGGTACTTTGCTCAAAGGAGAAGTTGCTGCAACGATATTGAACACTAAAATCAATTCAAACCAAACACATGAATAGAACAACATCCCATCTTCTTGCTGGTGGCGTTACCGGAGCAGTTCTTGTATTGATTAATGTAATTTTTATCGTTTTTGACCTAACTGGAAACACGAAGGTTTCATGGATTGGGTCAGTCATCAACATTGGGTTGTTGGTATACTTTATCCTTGAATTTGGAAAACAGCAAGAGTATACCAAATCTTTTGGAGAACTGTTCAGCTATGGATTTAAAGCCACGGCCTTTACAACCATCATTTTGACCGCTTTTATGGTTGTTTACTCATTCGCATTCCCCAATGCGGCCGACAAGGCCATGGAAATAGCAAGAGAGCAAATGTCGAATCAACCCAATATGTCAGAGGAGACGATTGATTCGGCGATTGAAATGACCAAGAAATTTTATTTCCCCATATTGATAGGTGGAACCATTTTTGGTACCATGTTGGTTGGTGCCATTGGTTCTTTGATTGGAGCTGCTGTAACAAAGAAAAATCCATCTCATCCATTCCAAAACCAATAAATGAACATTTCTGTCATCATACCCCTCAAAGATGAAGCAGATTCGCTTCCAGAGTTGACCGACTGGATCAGGAAGGTAATGGAGATCAATGCCTATTCGTATGAAGTGATTTTGGTTGATGATGGCAGTACTGATCAATCCTGGGAAGTCATCTCTTCAATTCATCAGAACGACAATCGCTTTAAAGGAATCAAATTCAAACGCAATTATGGCAAATCCGCAGCTTTAAATGTCGCATTCAAAGAGGCCAAAGGAGATGTGGTTATCACCATGGATGCTGACCTTCAGGATAGCCCCGATGAAATCCCTTCCCTGTATCGCAAGGTGATGCACGAAAATTTCGACCTTGTGAGTGGTTGGAAAAAGAAGCGTTTTGACAATGTGTTGACAAAGAACATACCATCGAAATTCTTTAATGCAGTCACCCGAAAAATGTCTGGTATACAATTAAATGATTTCAATTGTGGTTTGAAAGCCTACAAAAATGAAGTCATCAAAAATATTGATGTGTATGGTGAAATGCACCGGTACATTCCTGTACTCGCCAAATGGGCAGGCTACAGCAAGATTGGAGAAAAGGAAGTGGAGCACAGGGCAAGAAAGTATGGCATCTCCAAATTTGGCTGGGAAAGATTTATCAATGGTTTTTTGGACCTGACCACCATCATGTTCATTGGAAAATTTGGGAAAAAGCCCATGCAATTCTTTGGACTTCTTGGCACTGCATCATTCATGATTGGATTGCTGATCAGTCTATACCTCATTATTTCAAAAGTTATCAACCTTGATTTTACCATTACCAACAGGCCAAGTTTTTATATTGCCCTGACCATCATGATGATTGGAACACAATTGTTCCTGGCCGGTTTTATTGGAGAATTGGTTTCAAGAAACGCATCAGACAGGAATTGCTACAATATTGATTCCACCAAGGGTATTTGATTTAAATCAGTTCTATGTCCGATAAGCCAACCATTGTTTTCCTCGGACCCTCCTACCCTTATAGAGGTGGGATTGCTTCATTTACTGAACGGTTGGCCCGTGAATTTCAATCTTCAGGATTCAACTGTTTTCTGTATACATTTTCCTTGCAATATCCTTCGTTTCTGTTTCCAGGAAAGACCCAGTACTCCAATGAGGCCAGGCCGACAGACCTCAACATCAAGGAAGTTATCAATACCATCAATCCCCTGAATTGGCTTAGGGTTGGAAGGGAATTAAAGCGGTTGGCACCAGATTTTATCATTGTAAGGTACTGGATTCCCTTTATGGCTCCTGCGTTTGGCACAATACTAAGGATTGTAGGGCAAAACAAGTATACAAAAGTGATCTGCATTGCAGACAACATCATCCCCCATGAAAAAAGAATGGGAGATAAAATGCTGACTTCCTATTTCAACCATGCTGTTGATGGATATATCACAATGAGCGCACAGGTTCAGCATGATATTGCAACACTTCACATTAAGAAGCCAGTTCAATTGCTGCATCATCCCCTGTTTGATCATTTTGGAGATCCTCTAGAACCCATGATTGCAAGAAAAGAATTGGGTATTGATCATCAAGGTGGATTGCTTTTGTTTTTTGGTTTCATCAGGCATTATAAGGGATTGGATTTGTTATTAGAAGCGATGGCTGATACTCGTATCAAGGAAAGCGGATACAAGTTGGTCATCGCTGGAGAGTTTTATGAAGATTCACTGAAATATACGCGTATTATCAAGTCATATCAGCTGGAAGATCAGGTAATCTTGTTCAATGAATTCATCCCCGAACACAAGATCCGCTATTTCTTTAGCGCCGCTGATGTGTTGGTGCAACCCTATCGGCATGCAACCCAAAGCGGCGTAACACCACTGTCCATGCATTTTGAATTGCCGATGATAGTAACAGATGCTGGCGGCCTGAAAGAAATGGTAATTGATAAGGTTAGCGGGCTTATTGTGCAAAAGGATTCTGCGTCTATTGCTAATGGTATACTTGACTATTTCATGAAAGGAAAGACATTTTTCATTCCCGCCTTGGTACAACAAAAGAAATCTTACTCCTGGTCTGTGATGGCAGATGGAATACTGGCCTTTTGGAACAGACTGAAGAGCGAAAAGAATGCTAAATAAACGGCTAAGACCATAGTTTCCGTTCAATTTATCCGAATTTTGATCAATAAATTTTTATTGTGAACAAACGATCTCTCCTGCTGATCATTTTTACTATCTTTTTGAACACGATCATGGCACAATCATTGATCAAAAAAGAATTTGAAAAAATGCTTGTTCAACAGCAAGATAGCCTTGCCAGTTATGGGCAACAAATTGTAGCTTCTATTGATGCTGCCACAAGGTTTCGTTCAGATAGTTTTTTTACCAGAATACTGGTAAGGGCACTAAAAATGCCCAATTCGTTTCAATTTCCATTTGATTCACTGACTACTATTTCAAGGGTTTATTCACCAGACAGTGCTTTCAGGATTTTTACCTGGCAGGTCAGCCGGGATGAAGATTTACACAGAAGACATGGAGCCATTCAAATGAAAACCAATGATGGAAGTTTAAAGCTATTTCCATTGATAGATCGAAGTTTTCTGATCAACGCCCAAAAGGATACGGTAACCAATCATGAATGGTGGATTGGCGCTATCTATTACAAGATCTTGATGCATGAATTCAACAAGAAAAAATACTATACCTTATTGGGATATGATGAAAATTCCATCAGAAGCACGAAGAAAAGGATTGAAGTGCTGCACTTTAGCGATAATGGACAACCTGTTTTTGGAGGATCATTTTTCAGTTTTGCCCAGGATACAATAAGAAAACAAGATCAATCCAGGTTTTGGATTGAATACAAGAAAAATGGCAATGGCAGATTGCTCTATGATGAAGAAATGGGAATGATTATGTATGATCATCTCATCTCAGAGACGAATGAACCTGCCAAAAAATTCACCTATGTTCCTGATGGGGATTATGAAGCCTTCAAATGGGTCAATGGTAAATGGCTACACGTAGAGAAAGTGTTTACCTTCAAACTATTGGATGGTCAAGCACCCGTGGAAAAACCACTGAATGAAAACAAATTGAAGCCAGTCAAAAAAAGTTAATCATCCAGTTTCAATACAGCAAGGAATGCTTCTTGAGGTACTTCGACATTGCCTATCTGGCGCATCCTCTTCTTTCCTTCTTTTTGTTTTTCAAGCAGTTTACGTTTACGGCTGATATCACCACCATAACATTTGGCGGTTACATCCTTTCTCATGGCGGAAATGTTTTCCCTTGCAACCACTTTGGCACCAATGGCAGCCTGAATGGCAATCTGGAATTGCTGACGCGGCAACAACTCTTTCAATTTTTCACAAAGTTTTCTTCCAAACTCCTGGGCACGGCTGCGGTGAATCAATGCAGAAAGCGCATCCACTTTTTCACCGTTTAACAGAATGTCCATCTTCACAATATCACTTTCCCTGTATTCAATCGGAACATAATCAAATGATGCATATCCCCTTGTCTGGCTTTTCAGCTTATCATAAAAATCAAATACAATTTCGGTAAGGGGCATTTCAAATATCAACTCAACACGGGTCTGTGTGAGGTAGCTCTGGTTGATCAACATACCACGTTTGCCAAGGCAAAGGGTCATGATATTACCGATATATTCAGGCTTCGTGATGATTTGGGCTTTGATGAAGGGTTCATCAATATTGTTCATTTGGGTAGGATCAGGCATTTCACTGGGGTTGTTTACCCGAATGATATCACCTTTTGTACTGTAGGCAATGAAGCTTACGTTCGGAACCGTGGTAATTACCGTTTGGTTGAATTCCCTTTCCAAACGCTCTTGGATGATTTCCATGTGAAGCAATCCAAGGAAACCACATCGAAAACCAAACCCTAGCGCCTGTGATGTTTCAAGTTCATAGGTCAATGATGCATCGTTCAACTGCAACTTGTCCATGCATTCCCTGAGCTCTTCAAAATCTTCTGTCAATACAGGATAGATACCTGCAAAAACCATGGGCTTGACCTCAGAAAAACCTTTGATCATGGGGGCGGGATTGATGGCATTCACAATGGTATCACCAACCTTTACTTCCTTTGCATTCTTGATGCCTGTAATTAAATAGCCCACATCACCACATTGAACCTTTTTCTGCTCCTGCATGGTCAGTTTCAAGATCCCTACCTCATCAGCCACATAATCTTGATCAGTAGATATGAATTTGATTTTCTCTCCTTTTGTAATGCTACCATTCATGATGCGGTAGTAAACAATGATGCCCCTGAAGGAATTGAAAACACTATCAAAAATGAGTGCTTGAAGCGGAGCCTCAGGATCACCTTTAGGATATGGAATCCTGTTTACAATAGCATCGAGAATGCCTTCAATGCCTATGCCTGTTCTTCCGCTGGCCAAAAGAATATCTTCTGATTTACACCCAATCAACTCAATGATCTGATCCTTTACCTCTTCAATCATGGCTCCATCCATGTCTATTTTGTTGATGACAGGGATGATTTCAAGATTATTATCTACAGCCAAATAAAGATTGGAAATGGTTTGGGCCTGAATACCTTGCGTAGCATCTACCAGTAATAGCGCACCTTCGCAGGCGGCTAGTGCACGGCTCACCTCATAACTGAAGTCAACATGTCCGGGAGTGTCTATGAGGTTGAGGATATATTCGATTCCATCTGTATGCTTATAATTGATCTGGATCGCATGGCTTTTGATGGTAATGCCTTTTTCTCTTTCAAGGTCCATGTCATCAAGGACCTGATCCATCATTTCCCTTTCACTGATGGTATTGGTGGTTTGTAGCAAACGATCCGCTAAAGTAGATTTGCCATGATCAATATGTGCAATGATGCAGAAATTCCTGATTTTTTTCATCGAATGGGTTCAGCGTTAAAACGATTAGTGTTCCTGTTTCTTGAGATGTGCAAAGTTAGTCATTTTAAGTGTGCTTATATCTTGGAATATGATAACATGATTTAAGCAAGCATGATCATTGATTTATCTCAAAAGTTATCGCAACAACTGTTTTACCTATTTCAAAGCCTTGATAATTTGAATGAATTCAGAGGCAATCAATGATGCACCGCCGACAAGGCCTCCATCAACATCTGGTTGTGAAAAAATTTCATTGGCATTGGCCCCTTTTACACTTCCGCCATAAAGGATGGAGACATTGGCTGCAAGAGCCTCGCCAAATTGATTAGACAATACAGCCCTGATATGGGCATGCATTTCTTGCGCCTGTATAGCTGTAGCCGTTTTTCCTGTACCGATAGCCCAGATGGGTTCGTAGGCAATAACAACCTTTTGAATGGACTCACCATCAAGATGAAACAAAGACTCGTTCAATTGCAAGGCCACATAAGCATCTTGACCATCATTTTCCCTGATGGCCAGTGGTTCACCACAACAAAAAATTGGGGTTATGCCTTTTGAAAGACAACGGTCAACTTTTTCGGCCAATTGTTGATTCGATTCTGAAAAGTATTCCCTTCTTTCACTATGTCCTACCACACAGTATTGAATATTGATGGATGCCAGCATATCTACAGAAACCTCACCTGTATAAGCACCAGCTGTTTTGTTATGGCAATTTTGGGCTGCAACAAACATATTGGCTTTATTTTCCAATTGTTGAACAGCATTCACCAAATAAGGGAAGGGGACTGCAAATATTACATACTGATTATCATTTACTTGTATATCCGAACTGATAATTTCATTGAGAAGTCTAGTTCCTTCTTCCTGGGTATTGTTCATTTTCCAATTGGCGGCTGCGATCTGTTTTCTCATTGTTGAATGGTTTTAAG
>CANHSD010000050.1 GCA_947463105.1 Chitinophagaceae bacterium | reverse complement strand
TAAGTACCCCAGTTCCTTTGGGTGAAATTGGCCCTTGGAGGGTTGGTCAACTGAGACTTTGAAAGGGTGTTCCTGAATTCACCATTGCGCTCATCAATGGATGAAGCTGAAAGGGACGATTTGAAAGTAAGTCCTTTCAACAAAGTCAACTCAATGAAGGCATTTCCCATGGGGTTGGAAATGGTGGTTGTATTTTGATAAATGTTAGGGTCAGCATCTATTATAGGATTAGGAACCTGATTATCCTTGATTCCCATCCAAACAGAAAGATCGTTCCACGGACCAATGGCGAGGTCATTTCCTTCACTAGGATTCACAACATCTTTGTAATAAACAACACCCGTAGGCCTTGCTCTATAGGCAGAGCGAATGATTTCCAATGAACCTGTAGGATTTGAACTGTAGTTAATATAAGCGGTGATACCAACACGCAACCAGTTGTTCAATCGGCTATCAACAGCTGCATTGAGTGAATATTTTTTAAATGAGGTAGAGGCAATATTACCATCTTCCTGAATATATCCACCAGAAAAACGATAAGTTGTTCCAGCATTTCCACCAGTAACAGCAACTGTTGTGTTGGCCACTGTACTTGGTTTTGCAACCAGCTTTACCCAGTCTGTTGACTTTCCGCTGTTGACCATGTTCATTTCACTGGCAGTCAATGTATTGGCAGCTCCACCATTCAAGACAACATCAGTAACTGTTGCTTTATAAAACTGCTGTGCATCGAGCAATTGTGGCAAGTGTGCTGGTTGTTTTTGACCCAGGTAGGAATCAAAAGTAACTTTAGGTTTACCAGCAAGACCTTTTTTGGAAGTAACAATGATCACACCATTGGCACCCCTTGCTCCATAAATGGCAGTGGATGAGGCGTCTTTCAAGATGTCTATGGATTGAATGTCTTGAGGGTTGATGTCACGCAATCTCGCGCCAATGACTCCATCAATAACCACCAATGGTTCAGTAGCACCGGTGATGGTATTTTGACCGCGGATATCAATGGCAAACCCTTGACCTGGTTTGTTGCTTGTTTTGGTGATGACCACACCAGTAACCTGGCCTTGCAAGGCCTGTGTGGCATTGGCGGGATTGGCCCTGACAATGTCGCGAGGGGCGAGTGAGCCGACGGCACCAGTTAAGTCTTTCTTTCTTACTGATCCATATCCCACTACAACAACATCTTCAAGTTGTTTGGAATCTGAGGTCAATTTGATGGAAAGATCGGTTTGGCTGGAAACGGCAACCTCTTGTGATCCAAATCCAATGGAATTGATAACAAGAACAGCTTTTCCTGAAGATGGAACATCGATTGAGAACTTACCATCGTTGTTGGAGGTCGTTCCTTTTGTGGTTCCTTTGAGTGTAATGCTTGCGCCGGCGATAACAGCGCCATTGTCTCCCTGAACGGTACCATTGATTTTGCGCGTTTGGGCAAATGCAATGGTTGTAATGATTGTTAGGAATGTGACTAAAAAAAGTCTTTTTCTCATGATGGCATTTTTTAAACTATTTTTCAATATGATGGTCAACAACAAATTTAACGTAAAACGATTTAGCTAATTATAAATTTTATTTACTTTAAACATAAAAAACATTGACGATTGGTTCAATGTTTTTTATGTTTAAAAAAAGCTGACGGATATATTTAATACCCAGGATTTTGATCAATTTTTGGAAGGGTTAAATCAATCATACTCTGTGGTATGGGCCTAAGATAATGTTTGGCAGCGATTGCTGGGGTTCCGGACAAGCCGTATCCCATCCAAGGGTTGTATTTTGTTCCTCTTGAGATCAAAGTTTGGGTTCTCTTCAAATCATACCAGCGCTGTCCTTCTCCCAAGAATTCCCTTGCAGATTCATCCATGATCAGGTCAATGGTAATATTTGAAGGGGTTGCTCGGTAAGAAACAACATTGGCTATGGGGTCTGTTCCTTTTTCTGGATTGGCTGCCCTGTTTGGATTTCTACCTGCGTTTGCTGAGCCCAATGCACGATCCAAAACCCTGTTATAATAAACATCTGCAGTTCCCAATTTTGCACCTGTAGCACCTTTAACGATTGCCTCAGCAGCCATCAGATAAAGCTCTGCAGCACGGAAAATAGGATCGTTCAAGGTTGACCAGCCATCCTGGAATGGAACACTTGGCTGGAAAAACTTCCAAAACATTGGGCTGGCCCAAAACATGTTGTCAACTACCCCGGTGGTCGGAGTCAAAGGAGCATATCCAACAATTTCACTGATGTGGCCAACGGCATATTTTTTTGTGCCGCCATTAACATTCAAACCACGGTCTCTGGCCGCAGGCAAAGGCCTATTCCAAGGCAAAATAATGGCAGTTGTATCGCCTATTGCATAGGTAATGTTAAGGTTCTGAGAGAAAGTATTGTTCTTCAAACTAATGGTTTGTGCCACCGTTGCATAGGAAACAGTATTGAATGTTCCTTCATACCGGCTATCCAGCGTTGGATCAAACATGCGGTATGCAGCCCAGGTAGGATAGTTGCGATCGCCCTGCAATTTTGAATAAAATATGGTTGATCCTCCCGCCTGCGCAACACCACTGGGTCCATGACCAAACTGACTGTGCATGTTGTTGCCAATCAACCCTGTGACAGGATTGCTGTTTCCATCACCATAATAATATTGAGGATTGGCATATTGAACAGCAAAAATAACCTCTTTGCTCGCGTTGGCTGTAGTAACCCCAGCAGCAATAGATGGCTGTGCAGCAGTAACTTTTTTATCATGAACAGGCCAGAGGTTATTCCAGTTAGCCTCTAACGGATAAAGCCCGGATGCAATCAGTTCGTCACAAAGGGCCAAAGCACTAGTGAAGTCAGCAGAACTACCCCCAAGGGAGTTATTGAAATTCCATCCCCTGGTCAAATAAACTTTTGCAAGAAGGAACTTGGCCGCGCCCTGTGTAGCACGACCCTGGTCTGTTTGAGAAACCGGCAATCCTGTAATGGCACTGTTCAGGTCCGCAATGATCTGGGTATAAATATCTTTGGAAGCGGATTTTGGAGCTTCTAATTTACCGGCAAGCGATTCTTTCAATGGCATAGGGACATCACCCCATTGTTGCACCAACCAGAAATAACTTAAGGCCCTTAGGAATTTTGCTTCTCCAACACGTGCATTTTTTTTGGCAGGATCCAAACCCACTACTCCATCGGCCCTGTCAACAGCTGCATTACACCTGTTGATTTCTTTGTATAAATCATCCCAATATCCCTGTAATGCACCAGTGGTAGAATTGAGGCGGATATCATATTGATCCAATTCGTTGCCTATTTGGTTGGCCTGGTTGAAGAAAATACCACTCCATCCACCGGCACACATCATATCAGTACCTTTTACAGTGAGGTTTCTTGATTGGGTAATGTTCCTCAACAAAGGATAGCAAGAGTTTACCAGGCCATCATATCCGGCAGGATCTTTGAACATGTTATCAGTTGTTCTACTCGCTGGATTGTATTCATCAAGAAATGATTTCTTGCATCCCATGAATGAGATTCCTGCCACCAACAAACAAATGGAGACTTTGGAAAAATTGTTAAATATTTTCATAATTCAATGTTTTAATGTTGGACCTTAATTTAGAAACTTACGTTTAAACCAAAATTGCAAGTGAGGGATGGGAAATCATCCTGATAAGCAGCACCATTGTATTCAGGATCTCCACCATGGAATTTGGTAAAATAAGCAGGGTTGATGATCTGGGCATACAGCCTCAGCCTGTCAACACCTAATTTTTGCAACTTTTCTCTTGAAAGATTATATCCAACAGTTATATCGGCAATCCTAAGAAAGCTTGCATCTTCATAATAGAGTGCATCGGAAAAATTTTTGGCAACACCCATACCCCACATTTCATTGGATGGGTTATTACGGGTCCAATAATTCAGTTTAAGACGGGCACCACCACCAGCATCAGATACATAACTGCTCATGAAACCATTCTTGAACATGGTACCGTTTCTGTAATACATCATTACGGCCAGGTCAAAGTTCTTGTAACTGACCCTGTTGGTAAAACCAAGGGTGAAATTGGGCAATTGTGATCCCAGGATAACCCTGTCGTCATTACCAAGTACACCTGCACTGATTTTACCATCCTTGTTCTGGTCAACAATGCGTACAGAACCTGGCACAGCTCCATAAGACCTGGCCAATGCACTGTCTTTCAACTGCCAAATCCCATTGGCCTGAAAATACATGAAACTCTTTAACGGATATCCTACTGCAAGAATGGACTCAGGATTGGTGTTGCTTCCACTGTAACCAAATTTAGCACCGTTGGCCAGTTCCTCGAGCTTGTTTATGTTCTTGGTAAAGTTGAGTGAGCTTGTCCACTGAAAATCTTTTGTTTGAATATTGACAGTGTTCAACAACAACTCAATACCCTTGTTTGACACCCTACCCACATTAGAAATGACTGAACTGAAGCCATTGGTAGTAGGAATGGATTGCCTCATGATCAGGTCTTTGGTTGTACGGTTGTACACTTCAGCTACTGCAGTTATCCTGTTGTTGAACAAGCCTACATTCAACCCAAGATTCAGCTCCTGGCTTCTTTCCCAACCCAGGTCTTGGTTCGCAAGATTGTTAGGACCAAACCCAATACCGGGTGCTTGTCCGAAAGAATAATTACTGGCTTGTGTGAGGGTTGCTGAGGTTGAATAGGGAGATACCACTGAGTTACCCACCTGGCCATAGCTTACACGTAGTTTCAGGTCAGAAATAGACTTCATTTTCTTGAAGAATTTTTCATCACCAAGGCGCCATGCGAAGGCACCTGATGGGAAAAATGCCCATTTGTTTCCTGGAGCCAACTGTGATGCGCCATCAGAACGGCCTGTGAAAGTGAGCAGGTATTTCTCATTGAATGTGTAATTGATTCTTCCCATATAAGAGGAAAGCGTTCTTTGGTTAAACCCACTTCCTATGACAGGTGTACCTGATGTACTGGCCAGGTTATGCCAATAGGAAACATATGGAAGACCAACGACAGAAATATAGTTGAACTCATTGGTATTCTTATACGCACTCTGAAGTGCAGTAACGTTCAACTTGCTTTTTCCTTTTTGATAATTATACGTCAACTGGTTGTCAAACGTATAAGAACTCAGGAAATCATTTTCAACAGAAGCCCTTGTGGCTCCTGTTACGTTGATTGCCTTTGAATATTTACCCCTGTACTCGTCTTGTTTAGCCAGTTGATACGCAAGAGAGAGTGAAGATTTGAATACCAAGCCTTCCAAGAGATTGATTTCGGCATAAGCATTACCCATCTGGCTATTGACATTGCGTGTCCATGTATAATTATCCCTGCTACTAGCCTCAAGCAATGGATTCACTGCAGTTCCTCTTCCCATCCTCACAGCAAATCCATTCACTGGACCCAACGCTGCATCACCTCCAATGGCTGCATCTACAAGGTCTTTGTAATAAATAGTTGAGGTTGGTCTTTCCCGATAAACTGTCCTTGGCACTTCAAAAGAACCAGTGGGGTTGGTTGAATAATTCTGATACAATGAAAAACCTACTTTGAGATAACGCGTGATTTTAGAATCCACGGCTGCATTCATATTGTATTTCTTGTAGAAGGTCAATGGCACCATGCCATCTTCCTGAATGTATCCTCCGGAAATCCTGTAGGTTGTAGGACCATTTCCACCAGAAATGGACAAAGTAGAACCCGCGTTCATTCCAGGACCGGCAACCAACCTGGCCAAATCAACTGTTTTGCCACTGTTGATGATCGCCATTTCATTCACATTGAAGGCAGAGGCTTCAGTGATGGTTGATCCATTTAATTGGGCATCAGTAATGGTTGATTTGTAAAACTCCTTTGCATTTTCCATTTCTGGAAGATGAGCAGGAGTCCTTTGTCCAAAATAGCTGTCGAGGGTAACCCTTGGCTTTCCAGACAATCCACGCTTAGAACTGATGATAATTACCCCATTAGCACCCCTTGAACCATAAATGGCAGTGGATGATGCGTCCTTAAGGATATCCATCGACTCAATGTCTGCGGGGTTGATATCTTGTAATTTCCCACCAATGATACCATCAATAACAACCAGTGGCTCAGTTCCCTGGAATTGTTGTGTACTTGATGTAAAGGTGAGGTTAACACCGCCATCTGCATTGGGATTGGGGGTAATGGTGTTTTCACCACGAATGGCAATCTGCCATAATTGACCAGGCTTGTTGCTCATTTTGGTAACCAAAACTCCAGGCACCTGACCCTGTAAAGCCTGTGTTGCATTGGCAGGATTACCCCTGACAATTTCCACGGCCTTCACAGAACCTACGGCTCCGGTAAGATCCTTCTTTTTAACTGCACCATATCCCACTACTACAACATCTTCAAGCAGCTTGGTATCAGTGACAAGCTTTACAGTAATGTCAGATTGATTGGTGATGGAAATCTCCTGGGTTCCATAACCGATTGAATTAACTACAAGGATACGCTTTCCAGTCGTTGGAAAGTCAATCGAAAATTTACCTGTGCTACTTGTTGTAGTACCTTTCGATGTTCCTTTAATGGTAACGCTGGCCCCTGCAATAACAGCACCGTTTTCTCCAGTTACCGTTCCACTGATCTTGCGTGTTTGTGCAAGAGCAATGGTAGTGATGAATGCAAGGAATGTGACTAATAAAAGTCCTTTTCTCATAATGGCAGTTTTAGTAAATAAGGTTTATGATCGTTTACCGTCAATTCATAAAAACAGTTTCCTGAATCTATAAATACGATTAATGAATTTATAAAAACCTTTTACTAAAACGTTTAATCTAATATATTTTTATACGAAAACGTTTTCGGAAGCCCCTAGATATAGGAAGATTTTTGAATTAATCATTAATCCTGATGAAACACCTCTTCCATTGAAGACCAAATCTGGTGTTTGGCAAGGGCTTCTTTGAGGGGGAGTTGGCAAGGATCAGTTTCTTTCCACCACTTTTGGGTCATAGAGTCGGCTGCCATTTTTTTCATATCCGCATCAAAATCGGAACCAGTGTATTCGAAATAACTGAAAAGAAAGTATTGATTCTCTATTTTTTGAAGATAAATGGAATAATTGTGGATGTTACAGGCACTAATCCTTTCCTGCACAGCTGGCCATGGTGATGCGTGCAGTTTTTTGTATTGTTCAATCTTTTCCGGTTTCAAGCCTGTTACCATGCCATATCTCACTGGGGCGGAATTTTTCTGAACAGGTTTATCAAATACTTTGATTTCCCGGTTGTTGCAGGATAAAAGCAAACATAAAAACAGCGTTGAAAAGATCAATTTCATCATCAAGCGTTTAAGAAATGATTATCTAAATATCCAGTACAATACGGTCATCACAAGCAATAGCAGCACAGACAGGAACTTGTAATTGCCGATTCCGCTCCAGCCTATTGCAGACAAAGGTTCCAAGGGGGACTTCCAAAAAAGAACAGCACTGCTTTCCGTATGGTGAACTGGAAATACATAAGACAAGATCACCTGAAGCAACACACAGCTGCAGAACAAATAAAAAGCCATCATCATGAATGGAATATCTCCTATGATGCTTGAGGGATATATTTTGTTGACAACAAAAACAACTGCACCAAGCAGGGAACCCAGCCAGAGGGTGTATTGAGCACTTTTTGCTGAAGCTTTTTTCCAAAAAATTCCGAGCAGGAAAACAGTAGTGATGGGCGGAGCTATATGGGCGATGATATCATTGATACCGCTGAAAAGGCTTTCATACCGGTTAAGCAGCGGAAGCAATCCAATAGAGGCAATCAAGGCAACGCCAGCTGAAATCCTCCCAACCCTGACCAGTTGCTGATCACCGGCTTCCGGCTTGAACCTTTTGTACAAATCAAAACTGAACAAAGTGGCAATTGAATTCAATGCTCCGGATATCTGGCTCATCAGTCCGGACAACAAGGCAGCGGCCAACACACCCACCAATCCTTTGGGAACCAACTGCGTGATCATCAGCGTATAGACGGCCTTTGAATCTGTAATTGTTTTTCCATCTGTGCCAAGTGTTTGTATCGAACTGATGTCAAACATCCCTTTTTGTGCCAGTACATAGGCCATCAAACCCGGCAAAACAAAAATGAATACAGGCAGAATTTTAATGAAGCCACAAAACAAAGATCCCAGTCTGGCATGGTTTTCATCTTTTGCACCCAAGACCCGTTGAACGATGGTTTGGTCAGCGCACCAGTACCAAATCCCCAAAACCGGATAGCCCAGGAAAATAGCATACCAGGGCATCCCTCCAGGATCATCTGCTGGCTTCAACATGGACAATTTATCCAATTCACCTGTTGATTGCAGTGTGCTGGTAATTTCACCCCAGCCTCCTACCTTGTTGTAACAAACAACGGTAATAACAATTGCCCCAGCTAGCAAAACAATGGTCTGTATGGACTCTGTAACTACAACCGCCCTCAACCCACCAATGATGGTATAAAGACCCGTAAAAAATGCAATCACAATCACACTGGTATACATGTCAACACCAAACAAGGTCTTCAATACAATGCCTCCCGCGAGAAATGAAAATGCAATGTGGATCACAACAGCAGAAACAATTGAAATGACGGCCAACCAGTCGCGGCAGGCCCTGTTGTATCTTTTTTCCAGAAAATCAGGCAAGGTTGCCACCTTGGATCGGATGTAAAAGGGAACAAAAAACAGCGAAAGCAAAATCAGGGTAAAAGAGGCCATCCATTCAAAATTACCTGACAACAAACCGGTATCAAATCCTGATTGGGCAAGGCTTACAAGGTGCAAGCAGGAAATATTTGTCGCAAAAAGTGCCAAGCCAATCATGGGCCATTTCAGAGATTGCCCGGCAAGAAAATAATCGCTTGAAGCATCTCCGCTGGCAACGGTTTTCTTTTTCAAACCCGTCCAAAGTCCTACAAAAACGATTCCCAGGAAATAAAGGACACTGATGGCAAGATCAATATTGGTCATGTGATTTGATTAATGGGTTTGGCTACAAAAGGTCACAGCTGCTGCCTGGCTCCATCGGAGTGCGATATACGCCATTGACGATGTTGACAGGATGAACAAACTTGTTTTTCAGGTGGGGAATATGTTCAAGGAACAAGGCCTCATGGCCCATTGCAATGTGATTGAACAATACAAGGTGCTGGTGCAACTGCCCCATGTCACCAACATGGGGAACAACAGGAATGCCAAATTGCTTGCTGAGCAAACTGATGGTGATGAACTCACTTACACCCCCTACCCTTACGGCATCCACCTGGATAAAACCAGCTGAACCGGTTTGAAGGTAATTCTTGAAGATGATCCTGTTGGGTACATGCTCACCCAGGGCCAACTTCACAGGTGCGATGGCATCGGCAAGGATTTTATGGGCTAGGACATCATCAGGATGTGTTGGTTCCTCAATCCAATAGGGATTCATGGACTGCAATTCCTTGCAGATGGAAAGTGCCTGTGGCAGCGTCCATTGTTGGTTGGCGTCCAGCATCACTTTGCTATTGTCTCCGGCTTCTTCTCTTACGATATGGGCCCTGCGGATGTCTCTTTGTGGATCGGCAGAACCCACTTTTAATTTCATCGCAGTGAAACCTTCTGCAATGGCCTTCCTGCAATTGAGCCTTACTTTCTCGTCATCATAATTGAACCAGCCTACTGAAGTATCATATCCAGGATAACCCTGTTCAATAATCGAAGACCGATGTTGTTTTCCTTCAAGATCCAACAATGACAAAGCCTGCTCCCTGGTCATCACATCCTCCAAATAGGAAAGATCCAATGTATTGACAATCTGCTCAGGGCTGAGGTCGATCAACAATTTCCACAAAGGAACCCCACGCTTTTTGGCCCAAAGGTCAAAACAAGCATTGGTTACAGAAGCCAATGCCAGGTGAACGATGCCTTTGTGTGGGCCCAGCCAGCGAAATTGTTGTTCATTGGACAACCTATTGAATACTGCTCCAAAATCAGACATCAACGTCTCAATGTCCATTCCTTTCAACTGCTGAGCATAAAATCCTGCGGCCTTGCATACCAGGTCGTTCCCTTCTCCTAATGTGAAGGCAAATCCTGTTCCGACAAGACCACTGTCGTCAATCAGGTTTGTCACAGCATAAGAATAAGTGGGGTCGCGGTGTATGGCATCACTGCCAGCGCCTTTTTCCAAGGCAAATCTTGCATCACGGATTTCTATACTCTTGATCATTTCGTACTTTTAAATATTTGTGAATCATTGCCAAGTAAACCAACAAAAGGACAAATCATCTTTCATGGCATGATTGATTTAACGTTTATAACCTAGTTCTGCACCACCACTAACAGGCAGGATGCAGCCCGTGATGAACCGTGCTTTTTCAGACAAGAGAAATACACAGGCATCTGCAATCACGTCTCCGTTGGGACAATATCCCAATGCATGAATGTTGTTCAAATAGGATTCCATGGCTGCTGGGTCTTGCTGCGATTGAGACCAGGACCTGAGCATGGGCGTCCAAACGCCAGCTGGACTAACTGCATTGACCCTGATACCGAAAGGAGCATAATCAAGGGCCATTGATTTGGTCAAAGCATTCACACCACCTTTGGTTGCGGTATAAGCGGCATGCAAGGATTGGCCAATTTCACCCACCATGCTGCTGGTATTCAGGATGCAGCCTTTTGATGCCACCAATGCTTCAAATCCATGCTTGATGGTATTGAAAATACCGCGCAGGTTGACATTCATCAATGCGTCCCACTCTTCTTCGGAAGTTTCATGCAACATTTTTGATGCACCCGCAATGCCGGCATTGTTGTGGATTGCATCAATCTTACCGTATTTTTCAATGGTCTTGGAAATAGCATGCATCACTTCAGAGGCAACAGCCACATTGCACAAAATACCAAGATGATTGCCGGGAACTTCAGCCAGTGCCTTCTCAATCTGATCCTGATCAATTGCAACGATGACAACATGAGCACCCGCTGCTGCGTATGCGTTGAAACATTCAAATCCAATTCCATCAGAACCACCTGTTAGAAAAATCACTTTACCTTCAAGCTCTTTCATGTGTTCATTTCTATTTGAAATTAGATAGGATGTTTCAAGATTTATTCAACAATCTTGGGCAATGCTGCCTTGACCGTCAATTGAATTTTCTTTTGATTCCTGATGAGCCCAAACACCTGCTGGGCAGGGCCTTGACCTTTCAATAAATGATTGCTCAGGTCCGCGATGGTATTGACCATATTGCTGTTCACCGATTGAATCAAATCTCCATTCCGAAAACCCATTGGATACAAGATACTGTTTTCGTCGATGCCATCCATGGCAACACCCGTGCTGGAAAAATCAATGCCAAAGGCTGAATACTCCTCATCCTTTGGCGTCCATAACTTTGCCTTTTCCCAATAGGCATATTTGCGTCCATTGATCATTTTCTCCGCATCTGCCAAGGCTTTGATTTCAGGAAAAACAGGTGTTTTAGCAATTGCCCGCAGGGATGGTTTTTTTACCCCAAAATCGTTGGTCGAAAATGGTACAAATCCCATCAACAATGCCTTTGAATCTTTGCTTAATCCATAATTCCCCACAGCAGGATTGATGAAACCTGCATCGCCTGCAATGGAATGCAAATCACATCCATTTGCCATAAATTTTTTGATTGCAGCAGTACTGGCCACATAAAAATTTGAATCCAATTTTTTACCCCATTTCCCATCTTTGGCGATACCCTTGTTCATCAATGCAGGGCTATAGGTTTTGAAAACAATATTGTTGGCAAACACATCGCCACTGTTGGGATACCATACATGAGGATGAAGGCCGTTGTTGATGATGATGTTGTTAGTAGCCACCCGGTCATATCCCTCACGCATTTTAAGACCACCCCTCAACAAGAGGTTATCATAGATCCTGTACCAGGAAGATCCGTCATCAAGGTCAATATCCCATCCATGATCACATCGCCAACGGTTGTGGCGGATGGTATTGGAGTCCAGCATGTCGAGGAAAGGAAATCGCGGATTGTTGTTCACTTCTGGAACAGATTCATTGATCTCTGGCGTCCAGTACCGGTCCCTTCCCCAGGAATTGAAACTTCCATGGTCGCCGGTCTCCAGCACCGTATTGAATACATCACAGTGTTCAATAAGATGTCCACCAAAGGTTCCTTCGTTGATGTTGATCCCAGCCCTTGGCACATCATAGATTGAACAATGGCGAACCGTAATTTTATGTGACATGGAGATATGCACAGGTGATGTTTGTTTTTCATCCCTACCAGTCATGGTGATGAGACAATCATCAACAGTACAATCAAATGGATAATTGTCCGATTGCGGACCGGGAGTTCTGTCGATGCTGTTGAAGTCCTGTTTTGCATATCGGAAAAGCGGACTCCGCACAGCTTTAGGATCTCCCACAAATGCAATGCCATTGGCACCGGCATGATGGATATAACAGCCTTTGACTGAAATTTTTTTGTTGTAATTGTTGATGAATACTGCGTTGCCACCCACTTGATCAAATTCGCTATCAATGATACTGCAATTTTGTGCACCATTGAATACAACGGATCCACCCCTGTAAACCGTCCAGTCCGAACGGAGCAATGGCTCCTTGTTTTCCATGAAGGTTCTAGCGGTATGTTTAAAAACAAATCCCTTCAAGGTAATGTTTTGAACAGGAGATATTTTTGTTCCATTGAACTCTATCAGGTGTTTGAGGCGAACAATTTCAACAGATGCTTTGCTCAGGTCTAGATCTGTTTCGGGTATGTAATACAAGAGCGATGTTTTTGCATTGTAGAACCATTCACCTGGGGCATCGAGCTCTTCAAATATATTTTCAACCATGCGGTAGGCAGGATGTTTGGGTGATGGGCGATTGTTCTGCCATCCGCCTTCTTCCAACAACTCGCCAGTGGCTGACTTTCCGTTGATTCTCCAATGCATGTCTCCCCAGAGGGCAGTGTGCATGGCATGAATGTACCCACCCTTTGGATTTTTCCATGTTGCAATTCTTTCAGCCTTCAATGGGTCACGAAGAGAATCAATTTTCATGCTGTGGCTGAGGTCCCAGGTATCAAATACATTCTTTCCGCCAACTGCATTGGGGAAACGTGCCATTCTCTGGCGCACGCCATTGATGTACAACTGATCAATTTCAGATCCAACAGGAACCTTTGCTGCATACCATGCCATATCAGTTTTCTGCCAATTTAGCTTCAACTTTTTTCCTCCACTGATCACTACCGTTCCTTCTTTTTCGGCCATGTATACCACGGAGGATTTGCTGTCTTTCGAGGTAAAACGTATAGTCTCAGGGAGATAAAATGTACCCGCTAAAAAAACAATTCTTGCATTTTTATCCTTTGATTTCCTCACCCGTTCCTGCGCCCCGGCAAAGGTTGCAATAGGATTTGTTCTAGTACCGGATGCTTTATCATTCCCTCGTGGGGAAACATAAATCACTTGGGCTTGCAAAAAGCCATGACAGACCAATGCAAACAAAAAAGTCATCAGTAGTTGTTTCAATCCCATATTTCTCTTTTAAACAATATCGACCAATGCGGATCCTGTGGAAGGAACCGTGACATACATCTTCAGTTCTTTTCCCATGGTGGATTGATAGGCCTGGCTGAATCGATCATACAGATCCTGCACGGCATCCGCCTTGACCAGGTTGATGGTGCATCCACCGAAACCGCCTCCCATCATTCTGGCGCCGGCAATGGATTCTTCCTCCTTTGCCAAGGACACCAAAAAGTCAAGCTCTTTACAACTGACTTCGTACAACTCACTCAAACCTTTGTGGGATCCGTACATTTTATCTCCAAACCCTTTGATATCATTTTGAAGCAATAATGCACATCCTTGCTCCAAACGGATATTTTCTTCAATCACGTATTGACAACGCTTGAAGACGATATCCGTCACTGAAGTTTTGAATTCATCATCCAACATCGACAGTTCTACATCTCTCAGGCTTTGCACTGTAGGAAAGCGCTGCTGAAGCGCTGCTACACCCTGCTCACACTGTTGTCGGCGAAGATTGTATTCGCCTCCGGCCAAGGAATGTTTGACCCCTGTGTCAAACAGCACAATCTTGTAGTCTTCCAAATTCAATGGAAAATATTGATAAGAAAGGTCACGACAATCCAATTGTATTGCCTGTGCATCTTTGCCCATCACACTGGCAAACATGTCCATGATGCCACATTTCACCCCTACAAATTCATTTTCGGCTTTCTGGGCCAACCGAACCATGTCAAGGCGTTCAAGATTCAATCCAAACAATTCATTCAGCGCAAAAGCAGTGGCAGATTCTACTGCGGCAGAGGATGACATGCCTGCACCAATGGGAACATCGCAGGTCAGTACCAGATCAAATCCAGTCAATGATTTTCCGGACTTGAGCAACTGATCAACAACACCTAAAATATAGGCAGACCAATGGTTTTCCACTGGCACCAGGGCATGTAAATCAATCTCGTATTTCTCATCAAGGTCCTTGGCAAACAGCCTTATGATGCTATCATCCCGTTTGGCTACCGCAACGAAGGCACATAAATCAATCGCTGCAGGCAAAACAAAGCCCAGGTTGTAGTCTGTGTGTTCACCAATCAGGTTGATCCTCCCGGGAGATTTTGCCATCAATGCAGGGCCATACCCGAAATGTTCAGTAAATACGCTTTTCACATTCATTTCATCACATTTATAAAAAGCAAGATACTGAATCCT
>CANHSD010000049.1 GCA_947463105.1 Chitinophagaceae bacterium | reverse complement strand
TATACAAGGGAAAAACAACATCAGCATTGTGGCTGCCAATCCAAACGGTCAAATGGATCAAAACAAGTTGAATGATACATCGACGACTGTTCATCATTTTTTGAAAGCCAACAACATGCCAGTCAAAGAAGGTTTCAATACAGTGAATCAATGGCCCATTTATCCTATTTATGGAAGTGACAAATGGCAAACGGCTTTATCTTCCTCAGCAATGGTTGCCAGGAATTTTCAAAGACCCTCATTTGTAAGTGGCATGATTTCACCCCTTGTCATCAGGGGCAACCCGGATTCTGTATTCCTTGATTTTGACCTTGCCGCCAATAGTCCAATTGTTTCAAAACCTGATACACTTGAGATAGCCATCTCCGGGGATTGTGGTAAAAACTGGCAGTCCGTTTATAAAAAATGGGGATCAACGCTGTCCACTGCAGAAAGAAATGGTTCCGTTGCATTTGAGCCCTTGAACACGACTGAATGGAGAAAAGAACGTATTGACCTGACAGGCATGGTAAACGGCAAGAATACCTTTATGGCGCGCTTCGTCAACATTGGCAATGGAAACAACAATGTTTACATAGACAATGTCAATATCACATCCATAACCCTGCCTCAACGATTGAAAGAACAGGGATACCTGCTCTACCCAAACCCTGCATCAACCAACACTGCTATCCAGTTTTTCCCAGCAGTAAGCAACCTGAAGTCCATTCAGTTATCAGATGCAAAAGGTAATATCGTTTTATCATATCAGTACAAAACCGGACAGTCAGTTAATTTGCAAAAAATCAACCTGGCCGGATTGCCTTCAGGAGTTTATTTCCTGAACATTCAATTCACTGACAAGTCGATCACCGAAAAATTAATAAAGATGATACAATGATGGTTAAGGGTTCAACAGGGTTAGGTCAGACCGAATTCAGCGTGTATTTTTGCATAAAGACGCTACAATGAATGGATCTATCTCCAGCCTGATTGAACTCCCAGGGCTTGACGCTGCCTTCAAAACAATTGCATCCAAAATTGAAAACAGGCAAAGGATCAGTCCGGCAGAAGGTTTGATGCTTTTTGAGAAAGGTTCATTGGCCATGTTGGGCACAATGGCCAACTTCATCCGAGAAAGAGAACATGGACACAATACCTATTTCAACAGAAATTTTCATATTGAACCAACCAATGTCTGTGTTTTTTCCTGCAAGTTCTGCTCCTACTCCAAGCTGTATTCAAAGCGGGAAGAAGGCTGGGAACTAAGCATTGACCAAATGTTGGACAAAGTGAAGGCTTATGATGGCCAACCCATCACCGAAGTGCATATTGTTGGGGGCGTTCATCCCAAAATGGACATTTATTTTTTTGAAGAGCTGATCAAAAAAATCAGGGCCCACCGACCAGACCTGCACATCAAGGGCTTTACTGCAGTGGAGCTCGACTATATGTTCAGAAAAGCCAAACTCAGCAGGACAGATGGCATGAAATTGTTGCATGAGGCAGGACTGGATTCACTTCCGGGTGGTGGTGCAGAAATTTTTGACCCAGTAGTGAGGGAACAAATCTGCGCAGACAAAGTTGATGCAGCAGGCTGGCTTGATATCCATGCCATTGCCCACCGGTTGGGAATGCATACCAATGCAACCATGTTGTATGGTCATGTGGAATCATATGAACACAGGATTGATCATATGGAAAGGCTGCGCAAACAGCAGGATGAAACCAAAGGTTTCAATACCTTCATCCCGTTGAAGTTCAGGAATTTTGACAATGAAATGAGCCATATCCCTGAGGTCAGCTCCATAGAAGACATGAAGCTCTATGCCATCGCCAGGATCTATATGGACAATTTCCCACACATCAAAGCGTATTGGCCCATGTTGGGCAGGGAGCAGGCCCAGCTTACTCTTTCCTTTGGCGTAAATGACCTGGACGGTACCATTGATGATTCAACCAAGATCTACTCCATGGCGGGAAGCGAGGAGCAAAATCCTACACTTACCACTGACGAATTGGTTGGTCTTATCAAACAAGTAGGGCGACAACCTGTAGAGCGTGACACGCTGTACAATGTAGTGAACACCTATTGATCAATGCGCATTAGCATTCACTCAAGCTCAGCGGAATCTGCTGTGCCAATCCACCATCGGAAGTTTCTTTGTATTTGGAACTCATGTCTCTTGCCGTTTCCCACATTGTCTTGATAACAGCGTCCAAGGAAACTTTCGCGAAATCCGGAGCGCTTTGTAAAGCCAGTTGAGCAGCGGTGATGGCCTTGATCGCCCCCATGGAATTCCTTTCAATACAAGGAATCTGCACCAATCCGCCAATAGGATCACAGGTTAGCCCCAAATGATGTTCCATGGCAATTTCAGCAGCCATCAATACCTGTCGCTGTGTGCCGCCAAGGCATTCGCAGAGCGCTGCAGCAGCCATGGCACTGGAGACACCGATCTCTGCCTGGCATCCTCCCATGGCAGCAGAAATGGTGGCGCCTTTTTTGAAGATGGATCCAATTTCTGAGGCAGTGAGCAGAAATTGAATGACTTTATCTTCCGAATTATCATCACAGAAACTGATAAAATACTGAAGAACAGCAGGAATCACTCCTGCTGCACCATTGGTGGGAGCTGTTACGACTCGACCAAAAGAGGCATTTTGCTCGTTGACAGCAAGGGCAAAACAACTGACCCAGTCGATGGTATAGCGAAAATCTTTCCCTCCCCTGGTTATAGCAGCCTGCCACTGCTTGTGATTTTCGTATTGTGATTCACCGATCAACCGATGATTAAGATCTTTGGCCCTTCTCCTCACATGTAAGCCTCCAGGAAGAATTCCCTCAGTATTACAACCCTTGTAAATGGATTGTTTCATGATAGACCATATGTGGAGAATTCCTTCTCTTGTTTCTGCCTCGGTTCGCCAACTGGATTCATTCTCCAAAACGATCTCGCTCACTGACATCCCCGTTTTCATGCACCAGTGCAAGAGGTCTTTTGCCGTGTTGACAGGAAAAGGAAGTTCAGTTTGTGAACTGGTTTCTGGTTGCTGATTTTCCTGCTCAATGAATCCACCACCCACAGAATAATAGGTCTGGGCAAGATGCTCTCCATTATCCATCTCAGCCAAAAAACTCAGGCCGTTGGGATGATAAGGCAGGGATTCTGTTGTCAAATATTCAATATCCATTTTGGGATCAAACAATATCTCATGTAAGTTTCCAAGAATAAGTTGTTTCCTGTTGGCGATATCCCTGATCTTTTCGTCAATACTGTTTACATCAAAACTAACTGGGTCATCGCCTGAAAGGCCTAACTGGACAGCAATATCTGTTCCATGCCCCTTTCCTGTCTTGGCCAGTGAACCATATAAAATAATGCGAACGGATCTTACTTTTAACAACAATTCCTGGTCTTTAAGGAATTGACAAAAATGTCTTCCAGCCTTCCATGGACCGAGAGTATGAGAGCTGGAAGGACCAACCCCAATTTTAAACATGTCAAAAACTGATATGGACTGGTGCATCGTTGAATGAATTATTGCTTACTTTCAATAAACCAAATTAGGACAAAATGAAATTCTTTTCAGTATTGGTTTTAACATTGTGCAGTTCAGTAATAAATGCGCAAGACAAGAAAACAAATGACGATATTTGCGGGGTTTGGCTGACCAAAACAGGAAATGCCAAAGTGGAAATATTCAAAAAAGGGTCAAGCTACCAGGGCAAAATTGTATGGCTTGTAGAGCCCATCAATCCAGCAACAGGAAAACCCAAAACTGATCTAAACCATCCTGATAAAGCCCAGCACAACCGTCCATTGATGGGCTTGGTAAACCTTTGGGGGTTTGTATACAAAGGAGACAATACATGGGAAGAAGGGCATATCTATGATCCCCAAAATGGCAAAGAGTATAAATGTGTCATCACCATGAAAGACAAGAACAACCTCAATGTTCGTGGTTTTGTTGGCATCACCCTCATTGGTAGAACTGATGCCTGGACTAGGAGTAAACCTGATTAACCTACCGAAACCAGGGTTATTTCAAAAATCAATGCTGCATTCCCAGGAATGGAACCTTGTCCATAAGGTCCGTAACCCAATGAAGCGGGCAAATAAAGGATTATTTTACCTCCTGGCTTGATCAAGGGCAGGCCCAATTGCCAGCCAGAGATCAATTGATTAAGTGTAAATGTAACCGGACTTCCAGCTTCATAATTGGCAGCTGTACCGGTCTGGTCAAATACATTACCATTGGTCAGGTATCCTTTGTAAAACAGGGTTACTTTAGAGGTCAGGGTTGGTGCTGTTCCTGCACCTGCGCTCACAATCTTGTAAGAGAATCCACGAGGATCTTCCGTTACACTGCTCTTTAATCCAGTTCTAGTCAAATAATCTCCTATCGTTTCCAATTTTTCTTCTTTTTTACATCCTGAAAAAAACATCACGATTCCAGCAATTAAAACCAATCCTAAATTTCTCATGTGTTTGTGTATTGATAGGCAAATATCGTAAAAAACAGGAAACTAACCCTTCTTCTCTCTTGCTTTCAATTCAAGGTATTGTTGTTCCAATTTTTCCCAGCGAAATCTTCTGTTCAATAGCGCGGTGAAAACAGCTATCAAGAGGGCTGCTACAATCAATACCATCGGATTGAACTGGCTCAGGCCTACAGCGTCTGCCCGTTTGTACCAGAATCTTCCCAAAAGAAAGTTTACAATAATGGGCATGGCGAACAGGATTCCCAGCGGTAGTCCTAGCATCAGCTGGTTCAAAAGCTTTTTCTGCTTTTCCCGGTTTTGCTCCCAGTACTCCATAAATTTCGTCTCGTCAGCTGAATATGACATAAATTATATCTAAATTACGATATTCTGTGCTGTTGATACTGTGGATGAGAATTTTTCACGAATAAAAACATTCATGAATCGCAAAACCAAGCCACTGTTTTTTCTTTTTGTCATTGTCAGTATCGCAGAAATCGTACTGATTTCCACCGGAAATGAAACATTAAGAATTCTTACCAAACCCTTCATCATCCCATTTCTTGCGGGCATCTACCACCTGAACGCTATTACTCCTTCCAGAAAAAATTACAAAGACCCTGTTCTGTTGGGCCTTTTTTTCTCTTGGATTGGAGATATTTTATTACAGCATGACATTTATTTTATCCCCGGCCTGATCTCCTTTCTGACAGCCCATATTTTTTATATTTTCTTTTTCGCCTCCACACAATCAGCCAATACTTCATTCTTTAAGTTAAGACCTGTCATGCTCATTGCAGTCATCGCGTATTTGATAGAGCTGATGCACCTTTTGTGGCCCCATTTGGGCGGCATGAAAATACCTGTTTTACTATACGGCATAACCATTAGCACCATGCTTTCAGCCGCTTTTTGGCAGTACCAGAAACTCGACAACACTACTGCCCTTTACCTCATCATTGGCGCAGGATTTTTTGTTGCCTCTGATTCCATTTTAGCTTTGAACAAGTTCAAGACACAGTTTGATTCGGCAGGAATCTATATCATGTCTACCTATATCCTTGCACAACTGTTCATCGTGCTGGGGGCTATCCGTTACAGAAATATTCCACAGGAATAATAAGCAGTTCCTTTAACGAGAAAGTCCCGCCGAGGCGGGACTTTCGTATTTTCAGTAAGACTGGTTTTAGTAATCCATACCGCCCATTCCTGGTGCGCCATGTGAATGTCCGCCAACAGCTTCATCTCTCTTTGGCTTGTCTGCGATTACACACTCAGTGGTAAGCAACATGCCTGCGATAGATGCAGCGTTTTCAAGGGCAACACGGGCCACTTTGGTAGGGTCAATGACACCTGCAGCAAGCAATTTCTCATACTTGTCTGTACGGGCATTGTAACCAAAATCTCCTTTTCCTTCCCTTACTTTCTGGATAACGATAGATCCTTCAACACCAGCATTGTAAACAATAGTGCGAAGTGGTGCCTCAAGTGCACGGCGAACAATCGCAATACCAGTGGTTTCATCTTCGTTCAATCCCTTTTTCTTATCAAGTGAATCAATGGCACGGATGAAAGCAATACCGCCACCAGGTACGATACCTTCTTCAACAGCAGCACGGGTTGCATGAAGGGCATCGTCTACACGATCCTTCTTCTCTTTCATTTCAACTTCTGTAGCTGCACCTACGTTCAGTACGGCAACACCGCCACTGAGTTTGGCCAAACGCTCCTGAAGCTTTTCCCTATCGTAATCAGAAGTGGTTGCTTCGATTTGTGATTTGATTTGGGCAATACGGGCATTGATATCATCTTTCTTGCCTTTTCCACCAACAACAATGGTATTGTCCTTGTCAATGGTTACGCGCTCTGCACGTCCAAGGTAAGTAAGGTCAGCATTTTCCAATTTAAAACCTTGGTCTTCGCTGATCACGATACCTTTTGTAAGGATGGCGATATCCTGAAGCATTTCCTTTCTGCGGTCACCAAAGCCTGGAGCCTTAACAGCAGCCACTTTCAGGGTTCCACGGAGTTTGTTTACTACGAGGGTTGCCATTGCTTCGCCTTCAAGGTCTTCAGCAATGATCAGCAAAGGAGCACCTTGCTGGGCAACTTTCTCAAGAATGTGCAGGATGTCTTTCATGGCAGAGATCTTCTTGTCGTAGATCAGGATGAAAGGGTTCTGAAGCTCACATTCCATTTTGTCAGCGTTGGTAACAAAATATGGAGAGATATATCCCCTGTCGAACTGCATACCTTCAACAATATCGATAGAGGTTTCAGTTCCTTTTGCTTCTTCAACAGTGATTACACCGTCTTTACCCACTTTCAACATGGCTTCTGCAATCAGCTTTCCGATTTCAGCATCATTGTTGGCTGAAATTGAAGCCACCTGCTGAATCTTCTTGATATCGTTTCCAACGGTTTGCGATTGTGAGCTGAGGTTGGCAACGATGATGGCAACAGCCTTATCGATACCCCTTTTGATGTCCATTGGATTGGCACCAGCAGCAACGTTCTTCAAACCTTCAGTGATGATGGCTTGGGCAAGTACTGTTGCAGTTGTGGTTCCATCACCAGCTACATCAGCTGTTTTTGAAGCCACTTCCTTTACCATTTGTGCACCCATGTTCTCAATAGGGTCTTCCAATTCAATTTCCTTGGCAACTGTAACACCATCCTTTGTAACGGCTGGCGCACCAAATTTCTTCTCAATAACTACATTGCGTCCTTTAGGACCCAAGGTAACTTTTACCGCATCTGCAAGGGTATCAACCCCTTTCTTCATTTTGTTGCGGGCTTCCAGATTAAAAAATATTTGCTTTGACATATGATTCTTTTTAAAAGTTTTAGCGGAGATTAAACAATTGCGAGGATATCAGATTCCCTCATGATCAAATAATCGTGCCCTTCGATGGTGATCTCTGTGCCGGAATACTTACCATAAAGAACAGTGTCTCCTGTTTTTACAGTCATCGGCTCATCCTTTTTTCCAGGGCCTGCTGCAACAACAGATCCTCTTTGGGGTTTTTCCTTCGCTGTGTCAGGAATGATAATGCCACCTGCAGTCTTCTCTTCAGCAGGAGCAGGTTTCACGATTACCCTGTCATGCAATGGGGTAATGCTTAACTTCTTAGCCATAGCTTTTGATTTTAATTTTAAATGAATAAATGAATTGTGGGAAGGCAGCTTAATGCTTTCCCGATTATACGTATTCAACGAATTCCGTACCAAGGTTGATGACTTGCAAAAATGGCAGATTACATCAATTTTATTGGCGAAAAATTCATTGAATGGCAGCGAAAATAGGCATTCGGTATGTCAAATTTTCATCCTGAGGAGAAAATATGCCTATTACTGTGTAAAAAGCTATATTTGCAACCCCAAACAGCTCTTTACATGATCAGTCGCAGAAATATCAGGGTAAAAGTGATGCAGTGTCTTTATTCAGCAGAAGCCGATTCAACCTTGGTCTCGGAAGACAAGGCAGTATCCTTGTTAAAAAAATACCTGGATGAGACAGCTGACCTGTTCACATTTGCCATTTTTTTGGTCACAGAAGTGGCAAGGTATGCCGAGAAGGATTCTCTGCATCGTGCATCAAAGCACCTTCCAACGGAGGCTGACTTGAATGTAAACATCAAACTGGCAGGAAATACCACCCTCTGGAAAATCCTTGAATCCAAAGGATTTCACACTGCCATCAAGGAAAGAAAGCTGGAACACCTGATGGACGAGGAAATTGTCCGTAAAATTTACCTTAAGCTTACGGAGACTGACATGTACCAGTCCTATATCGGCCAGGAAAGCCGTGACCAAAAAACGGAAAAAGAACTGCTCAGTTTCATCTTCACCGACCTCATCATGGCCGACGAAAACATCACTGCTTTTTTTGAAGATCATTTCGTTCAGTGGGATGATGATGCAGAAATGATTTACCAAATGGTACTCAATTACCTGAGCAAACCTGGCTCTTATGCCTTCAATGAAATTGTAGGACCAGAAAAAACCCGTTATGCCATTGGTCTGCTCAAAACTTCCATTGAAAAGAAAGACTTTACCATGGAAATGATCAAACCAAAGCTTAAAAACTGGGATGCAGACCGGATTGCTGTCCTGGACATGATCATGATCCGAATGGGTGTCTGCGAGCTACTCTTCTTTGAAACCATTCCTGCAAAAGTGACCATCAATGAATACATTGATATAGCCAAGAGTTACAGCACGCCGCAAAGTGGTCAGTTTGTCAATGGAATTCTGGATGGTATTCACAAAGATTTGTTGCAGGAAGGAAGACTCAAGAAAGTAGACTTCAAAAAACAAGGCTAAAATCTTATTTTTGGCATCTCAACAAGAAAGAATGAAATCCCCCGTTATCATCTTCGCGCTTTTTATCATCGCCGCAGCTGCTATCATTGTTGTCAACAAAAAGACTCCTCCCCCTACTAGAGGCTCCGTGGTACAAAAAGCCATCACCTTTGAACCTGGAACGCCGCTTACCACCATTCTATTTATTGACGCTGTCCAAAACATGGGTAAAGTAAAAGATGGTGAAAAAATCAATATCGCCTTCCATTTCACCAATACTGGCAATGAAATGCTGATCATCAAAGATGTTGCGGCCTCCTGTGGTTGCACGGTCCCCGAAAAACCCGAAGCACCCATTGCTCCTGGAAAATCTGGCATCATCAAGGCTACTTTTGACAGCAAGAGCCGTGAAGGAATGAACCACAAAGTGCTTTCGGTATATGCCAATACACAACAGACCAAGCACGACCTGGTCTTTGATGTGGAAGTCATCCCCGCCAACTGATCAATCAATAAACAAAAACAAATATGATGAATTCAATCCTTTTGCAAGCTGCCCCTAATGCAGGCTACATGCAACTTGTGCTTCTTGGAGGCATGGTTGTTGTATTCTATTTTTTTATGATTCGCCCACAAGCCCAAAAAGCAAAAAAAGCCAAAAAATTCCAGGAAGAATTGCAGAAAGGTGACAAGATTGTTACCATCGCAGGAATCCATGGCAATGTCAATAAAGTGAATGATGACAATACCATTCAGATTGAAGTTAGCCCTGGCTCTTTCATGAAGATTGAAAAATCGGCGATCAGCATGGAATGGAGCGATCAGCTCAACAAAGCTGCAGCCACCAAATAATTCAAAGCATTGATCAAAAGGCCCGGACTAGGTTCCGGGCTTTTTGATTTACATTTGATCATGCTTAAGGTTGGACTTACAGGCGGCATTGGCGCTGGAAAATCTACAATCGCCCATATTTTTACGGTATTGGGCATTCCGGTATACCATGCAGACCAGGAAGCAAAAAGGTTGATGCAAACCAATCCTTCACTGATTGAGAAAATCAAGATTGCTTTTTCTGAAAAGGCATATGCGGGAGGAATCCTTGACCGAAAATACCTCTCTTCCCTTGTATTCAATGACAAACAAAAACTTGAACTGCTCAACAGCATTGTTCATCCCTTCACCATCCAGGATGGGTTGGAATGGATGAAAAAACAAACCAGCCCTTATGCCATCAAAGAGGCTGCCCTGATTTTCGAGTCAGGTAGCCAGGGAGAATTTGATGTTATCATTGGAGTGTTTGCCCCGCCTGCAATGAGAATCCACAGGACCATCCAACGGGATCAGGTTGAAAGGGAAAAGGTCCTGAGCCGCATGGAAAAACAGCTGGATGAAAACATCAAAATGAAACTGTGCGATCATATATTGATCAACAATGAGCAAATACTGTTGATGCCACAAGTGATTGCCTTGCACCAAAAACTCATAGGCCTTTCAACCGAAGCCGGCAAAAAGGATTAACCCCTGCCTGGATTTATCCAACGGTTTTCATCATTGAATGATCAAAACATTTCTTCTTCACATCCAATGGGAGCTCCAGGAGGTGCAACTGCATGGATGGTTGGCTTTGCTTTTTCAGGTGATTTAAAGCGATCAATGGCCAAGCCCAAGTGGGCCTTGTACAATGGATCATTGGCTGTTTTTAGGCTTGCTTCAAGCCATGATTTAAGCTCGGTCAGAACCTGGCCTACTCTAGATTTGGCAGGAAAGGAAAGCTGTTCATCGATACTTGCAGATAGCAAGTAAGTCAAGACCAATTGTTCCGTTTGAAACTGAATGGCCTTCTCAAGACCTGATTTCCTTGGTGCCTTGAAACTCCCTTCAATCAAGGCATTGGTCATGTCACCAAATCCATATTGCCCCTGCAGTTCATGCTGCACCAAGCGGTTGATGCGCTCAGGGTTGAAAAGAAATGAAAGGGGAAGATCAGCAGCTGCTTCAGCTGGAGCGAGTTGATCAAATGACAATCCTGTTTTCTTTTTAAACAACTCCCTGGTAAATTCATAGCCTGCTGGCCTCGGGGGAATCAATGCAGCAATTGATTCGGGAATAGCCAAGAATGAGGGTTCCAGGCATTTCAAGATGGATGCCATTGCCTTTGCCTGAATATCTTTTGACAGTATTGCAGTAGCCGACTGTCCATCACCTTTCAAAGCATAATTGTAGTGCATCCCACCGATCAGCTTGGTTGCGGCCTCCACCTGATAGCGGTGGTGAAAATAAACCGGTACCAGCACATCTTCCAGCATGGCCATCGGCATGCCATTCCTGATGGAATTGATGCCAAACTGTTTCATTGCAACTGCGCGCATGTTGATCATCTCCTCAAGTGTTGCAATGGGTTCTTTGCCATTGTCCCATAAATGTGCGTCAGGATGCATTCCACCTGGAGCCCTGGCATCCCTGTCGCTGATGTATTTCAGCCCTTTTGCATACGCATCGGTCAGTATCTTATCCAAATCAGCTGCTTCATTTCTACTGTTGCTCAAATCTGCATATCCCCAAGCAATAGAAACCTTGTCCCATTCTCCTATCTTCAAATCATAGGCATTGGAAAAATCAATTTCTCCTTTCTTATTCAGCCTGATCAATGGATGGGGATAATCCATCACACTTGAACGATCCACGGCACTTGCAGCATAATTGTGCATCAGTCCCAGGGTATGGCCAATTTCATGGGCTGACAATTGCTCCAAACGATCCAAAGACATGTTGAGCATGGGATCATCTTTCATGTCTTTTTTTCCAAAAGGGGAAAGCAGGCCTTGTGCAATCATATAATCTTGCCGAACCCTCAGCGAGCCAAGTGAAACCTGCCCTTTGATGATTTCTCCTGTTCTTGGATCAACAACACTGGCGCCATAACTCCAACCCCTGGTGGAACGGTGAACCCAATTGATCATGTTATAGCGAATGTCCATCGGGTCGCAGCTGTCTGGAAGTATCTTAACGATAAATGCATCTTTGTATCCTGCCGCCTCAAATGCCTGGTTCCACCAATTACCCCCTTTTAAGAGTGCAGTCCTGATGGGCTCTGGCGTTCCGTTATCGAGGTAATACACAATGGGTTTGACGGGTTCACTGATTTTGGCAGAGGGATCCTTCTTGCTCAAGCGGTGGCGGTTGATCACATATTTTTCAATGGGTGTTGAAACCGGAGAGCTGTAATCGTAGTAAGAAGTATTGTTAAAACTCGATCTTGGATCGAACTTTCTTGGTGTATAATTTCCATCAGGAAGCTGTACAAAAGAATGGTGCATGCGCAAGGTTATGGCTTCGGGAGAAGGCACCACAGGCTGAATGAAATTACCACTTACCCCATCAGCACTGACCAAGGTAATGGTCGCTTCCAGCTCAGTATTGAAGGGAAAGTTTTTGCATGAAGGAAAATAAAGGGCAGACCTGTTGCGGTCGAGGCTATAATTTCCCTGTTGCATTTTCCTGATTCGGTTGGCGGCCTGCATCGCATCTCTTGTAAGAAATTCTGTTGCGTCCACCAAGACTGAGCCATCTGATTCTGCCTCAACAGCAAAGGCCCAAAGGGTTGATTTTGCAAAGGCAAGGTCAACGGCCTCTTTTTCCTTGGCTGATGCTGAAAAAGCCCTGTAACCATAATTGGGCTCTGTCATCAAAATCTTTTTACCGATACGAGAAAACTTTACGATCCTACCGCCGCCCATCAATCCCCTGTCCAGCCCGATATCATTGGATCCCAGGCCGGATGGCAAAGACATTGCATAAAGAATTTCAGTATCCAACTTATTGAGCTCAAGCCAAATTTTACCATTCTGGTCATCTTTGTAAAAAGGGAAATAACCATCTATCCTGGACAATCCCTTTGTCTTTTCAGGAATGGAGGGAAGTGGCTGGGCAAGAGAAATCGATGGCATTAAGATTACAGTATAAAAAACTGCCTGAAGCAGGAAAAACAAAAATAACTTTCTCATCAATAGTTGTTAAGTCAGTCAAATTACAAAAAATGTTTGTTTTCTTTGTGCATAATCATGAAGATCGAATTTTGGAGCATAGGAAAACAACACGACCCTTCGATCAAGGATGCCATTGAAGACTATAGCGCAAGGATCAAGAAATATGCACCCATCAAATGGGAAATTCTTCCTGTTCCCAAAAACGCAGGTATGCTCAGTGAAAACGACCTGAAAAGGCTGGAAGGCAAAATGATCCTTGAATGGCTCGACAAGGATACTGTTTTGATCGCCCTGGATGAACATGGAAAGGAAATGGGGTCAGTCGAGTTGGCTGATTTCATTGTGAAAAAAGGAAACATGGGCTCAAAAAAACTCGTGTTCCTGATTGGCGGTGCATTCGGCTTGGATGAGGCTGTAATGAAAAGAGCTGACCACAAATGGTCTCTTTCAAAACTCACTTTCCCACACCAAATTGTACGGCTTTTGCTGGCAGAACAGATTTATCGTGCTTATACCATCATCAAAAACGAAAAGTATCACCACAGGTGATCAATACTAAACCATGAGCATAACATTCCTCATCATCATCATAACTTCTGCTGTCTCCATCCTGGCCTTCAACCGTGAAAAAATGAAGGAGGACCTTCTTTTTTGGCCTTATTATATCAATCAGGAAGGACAGTATTACCGGTTCATCACCAACGGTGTCTTGCATGCCGATGCCATGCATTTGATTTTCAACATGGTTTCATTCTACTCATTTGGAATGGCACTTGAAAACTACCTTTTCAAGGCATTGTTCGGGGAACTGTCAAGGGCGATGCTCGCCATTCTTTACATCACTGCTATCATTGCTGCAGTCATCCCAGATTTTATAAAATACAAAAACAAATCCTACTACCGTTCATTGGGTGCTTCAGGTGCTGTTTCTGCTATTGTGTTTGCAGCCATCACCATTCAGCCCAATATGCCCATCCAGTTCTTCTTTATTCCTTTTAAAATCCCTGGATTTGTATTTGGCATTTGCTTTTTGATCCTTTCTGCCAGCCTTGCTAAAAAAGGGGGTGGAAACATTGGGCACAGTGCCCATTTCTGGGGTAGTGTTTATGGCATTTTATTTACCTACCTGGCAGCAAAATTGTTGAGTGGGGTTGATCTTGCCGTTTATTTTTATACATCAGTTTTCAAGTGATTTTTCAAGGCAATCGACATGATCTTTTGAGAGGATGGGCTGAGTTTGAACCGGTCATCGATTCTCCTGCCAACCACCCAAATGATTTTCTTATCAGATTCAACCACCCATTGGTTTTCTTTTTCGGCGAGCGATAACTTGAGGTCGGTAAGCAGTTTGGCTACCTTTTTCTTTTTTCTCATGCCCAATGGATACATATAATCTCCTGGCTTCCATGGCCTGAGTATCAGCGGAAATGTAACGGCGCACAAGTCAATCCAGGCATGATTTGCATCCTCATCCGGTACACGATTGCCATCATATTTCTTGATCTGCAAAAGACAGTTGTTAAAAGGCACTGATTCAACTCCCTCCTCAATTACAATGATGTCATGCGGCTTTTCTTCGATAGGGTCAATCAGCAACCAATTCCTGTTCCGTAATACCCTGTGGGTGGTTGTAGAAACTGATTTACCTGAGATGGCATCAAACAATTTTTTGATTTCAGGAACCTTATGGGCAGAAAAACCAAAATCCCTGAACACCTCAAACATGATGGTATCAATGGGTGACAAGGCTCTTAATTTATTCACTGGAATCGCCAGCGATTGGCCCTGCTTTCCAATCAAGCCAGACTTGATCTTTTCAATCTGTTTTGTATAGATGACTTCGATCTCTGAAAACCGCTTGGCATTGTCTAGCAGGTTTTGCGTAAGCGCAGGAAATATTTTCTCCACCTCTGGAATGACATGGTGCCTGAAATGGTTGCGGGAATAGTTACCCTCAACATTGGAACTGTCATCCACCCATTTGATGGCATTGGATGCAGCAAACGAAACAATATCTGCTCTTGTGGTAAACAACAAAGGCCTGATCAACCTGCCGGATTTCATCTGCATGCCGTGCATCCCTGCAATTCCTGTTCC
>CANHSD010000048.1 GCA_947463105.1 Chitinophagaceae bacterium | reverse complement strand
TGCGCCCATTGAAGTGGGGCATCGTTCTTGCAGCACCTGTTTGTTGCACCAGATTGCCATGAAGGTGAAGCGCAAGATTTATTGGGATCCCAAGACCGAAAAATTCAGGAAAGAAGACAAAGAAGCCACAGCGATGTTGTCTCGCCCGAGAAGGAAGAAATATGATTTTTAAATGGCCAACACCAGCTTGCAAGCGCATCTTCAGAACGCAGGATATGACCTGATAGACGGGCCTATCCGCAACCACAAGCCCCTTCAGCTTTGGCTGAAGGACGGCTTTAACCAGGCGGAACTGTATTATGAGTCTGTTCACCATGCATTCGCCAGTCCGGTCAAGTTGAAAGCCACAAAAGACCCAGCGCTTGCCGTTGATGACAAGTATAAAAACGACTATGCCTTTCAGATTGGATTGACCGTTGTTCAGGAAATGCTGCAGTCCATGGGCATGCAACCGATTGAACTCAGCGCTGCCTTTCAATCCGGAAAGAAGGTCAGTGTATCGTTTAAAAATACCATGACTGAAATGCTTCCCATCGGGTCTCTCACCGATTTTTTCAGCCAGGCAGATTTCCTTCACCCCAATCCCATCTTGTTGCGACAGGCCAACAAGAACAAGCTACTGCTCATCACCGGTGTGGTGACGGCAGAGCAATTGGTGGTTGAAATGGACATGGACCTCAAGCTCAACAGCAAGCTCTTGGCCGGTTTGAAAAAAAGCAACAAGGGCAAGATTGAATTTTCAACTTCACGCAACAATACCCTCAAAATGGTTGCTGGCGCCGCGCGCTTCCCCATCGCCATAAAAGCCAGCAGGCTTGATTTTGATAAAGGCCGTTTCGCCGGGCTGAGCCTGGTTACAGATGGGAGGGATTTGTTTTAAGGAGAGAGAAATGCCAAGGGCAAACTGCCAAACCCGGATTATTCTGTTGATGGTCTATGTAAAGCTGTACACAGTCTGATTCAAGGATCCAGTTTTCACGAGAAGCCCCTTTTCTACTCCTTTCAGCAAATCCCTGCTTGCTGTTGCACTCGATATGTTTTTAAAGCTGTTCATATAATCTTTCCTGGTGAACGATTTGATTCCAAGGCTTTTGAAAAATTCAATTCTATCGAGTGATGTTAATGTTCTGTGCTTGAAATTCAACAGGTCCTTTAATGCAGCATCGATGATGCTCAACATGTATTCAATAAAAGCCGTTGATTTTCCCGATTGGTCGGAGATGACCAGTGCCCGGTAATATTGTTCCTGGTGTTTAGAGATAATGGTTTCAAAGGGCAAGTATTCAAAAACAGGGTATTCTTGCGTCAATATCAATGTTTGCCATAATCTACCCATTCTTCCATTTCCGTCAATAAACGGATGAATGAATTCCATTTCATAATGAAAGACGCAACTTTTAATCAAAGCAATGTCTTTGTCTTTTTGCAAATAGTCAAACAAATCAGTCATTAAATGTCGAATATTTTCTGCAGGGGGTGCAATGTGTGCAAGATTATCTCCTTTTATGATCCCAACACTTTTATTGCGGTACTTGCCTGGGCTTTCCACCAATCCATTCATTAAAGTCTTGTGTGCTTTTAAAAACGATTCCTGGTTTCCTGGTGCATAGTGAGTAAGGTTATTGTACACTTTTATTGCATTCAACACTTCCTTTACATCTTTTTCCGGCCCAATGACCTTTTTATTGTCCACTATTGCCGTGATCTGCTCAACCGTCAAGGTGTTTCCTTCAATATTCAGGGATGAATGAATTGTCTTGATCCGGTTTTGCTTTCTAAGTTGAGGCGATTGCCGTTGGAGAAAATGTGCCTTGACTTCTCCCAGCTTGGTTGAGATTTCGCTTATCAAGTGAAGAATTTCAGCACTGATATCGTAAGGAGGCTTCATGATAGTATCATTTGATAGTATCAAAGTTATGTGCTTTTGATGTCTGAGCCTTCCCCAGGATTTATCATTTTTTTGTAAAAAATCCGAACATTTCCGCATTTAAAAAGTTACCAACTGCGATATGTTGTAATTTTATCAACAATCGTTTATAAATCAATTAAATATGGAAAATAACGCATCTGCACAAAGCACAGGAAAATGTCCTTTTTCTGGTGCATCCCTTCAGCAAAGCGCTGGTGGTGGCACAAGGAACCAGGATTGGTGGCCCAATCAGTTGAGAATAAATATTCTTCGTCAGCATTCTACCCTGTCAAACCCTATGGGAGAGTCGTTTGATTATGCAAAAGCGTTTGCATCGCTGGATCTGCCTACACTGAAAAAAGATATCATTGATGTGCTGACCACCTCACAAGACTGGTGGCCTGCAGATTATGGCCATTATGGTCCATTCATCATCAGGATGGCATGGCACAGTGCAGGTACTTACCGTACCACCGATGGTCGTGGTGGCGGCGGCAGGGGAATGCAGCGTTTTGCTCCCCTCAACAGCTGGCCCGACAATACGAACCTCGACAAGGCGCGTTTGTTGCTTTGGCCAGTAAAAAAGAAGTACGGACAGAAGCTTTCTTGGGCTGACCTGATGATCCTTGCAGGCAATTGTGCATTGGAATCGATGGGCTTCAACACCTTTGGTTTTGGTGGTGGCCGTGAAGATGTTTGGGAACCAGATGAGGATGTATATTGGGGCCCTGAAAAGGAGTGGCTTGGCGACAAACGCTACACCGGCGACCGCGACCTTGAAAACCCTTTGGCTGCCGTTCAGATGGGATTGATTTATGTGAACCCGGAAGGGCCTAACGGAAATCCTGATCCTATTGCTTCCGCGCGTGATATCCGTGAAACCTTTGCCCGCATGGCGATGAACGATGAGGAAACCGTTGCACTGATTGCAGGTGGTCATACTTTCGGCAAAACCCATGGTGCTGCAGATCCCGGTAAATATGTAGGAAAAGAACCCGCCGGTGCAAGCATTGAAGAGCAGGGCCTCGGATGGAAGAATACCCTCGGTAGTGGCAATGGCGTCAATACCATTACCAGCGGTTTGGAAGGTGCATGGACGACCACACCAACACAATGGAGCAACAATTATTTTGAGAACCTTTTTGGATATGAGTGGGAATTGACAAAGAGCCCTGCTGGTGCCCACCAATGGAAACCCAAGGCTGGCGCTGGTGCCGACACTGTTCCGGATGCACATGATCCTGCAAAGCGTCATGCCCCAACCATGCTGACAACAGATATCGCATTGAAGGCAGACCCTGCATACGAAAAGGTTTCAAGGCGTTTTTATGAAAACCCTGACCAGTTTGCTGATGCCTTTGCCCGCGCCTGGTTCAAGCTGACCCACCGCGACATGGGACCACGCTCACGCTATGTGGGATCCGAAGTTCCGGCTGAAGTGTTGATCTGGCAAGATCCTCTCCCTGAAGTGAATTATGGCATGATAGATGATGCAGACATTGCAGCACTGAAGGCCAAGGTACTGGCATCAGGATTGACTGTTTCACAGCTGGTATCAACAGCCTGGGCTTCAGCATCAACCTTCCGTGGTTCTGACAAGCGCGGTGGTGCCAATGGTGCTCGCGTTCGTTTGGCCCCACAGAAATATTGGGCAGTAAATAATCCATCACAATTGTCCAAGGTATTGGATGCATTGGAAACCATCCAAAAGGAATTCAACGCAGCTCAAACCAGCGGAAAGCAGGTTTCTCTTGCTGACCTGATTGTGTTGGCTGGTGGAGCCGCTATAGAAAAGGCCGCCAAAGACGCAGGCCATGAGGTGGAAGTGCCTTTCCTGCACGGACGCACCGATGCCTCCCAAGACCAAACTGATGTTGAATCATTTGCCGTGCTTGAGCCAGCAGCTGATGGATTCCGCAATTATAAAAAATCCAATTATAAGTCAGCAGCCGAAGAAATGTTGATTGACAAGGCACAGTTGCTGACCCTTACTGCACCTGAGTTGACGGTACTGATTGGTGGCATGAGGGTATTGGATACCAACTTCGACCATTCACAGCACGGTGTTTTCACCAAGCGTCCCGGACAGCTTACCAATGATTTCTTCACTAACCTGATTGATTTCAGCACCACCTGGAAGGCATCATCCGCATCAAACGAAGCATTCGAAGGACGCGATCGTATAACAGGAGAACTGAAGTGGACAGCTACCCGTGCTGATCTGATCTTTGGTTCAAATTCAGAACTCCGCGCGCTGGCTGAACTCTATGCATGCGAAGATGCTGAACAGAAATTTGTGCACGATTTCGTGGCCGCCTGGACCAAGGTGATGAACCTGGACCGTTTCGATCTCGCATAATAAAGCACTGTTGATATTGCAAAGGTGGTTCGGAAACGGACCACCTTTTTTATTTGAATAGGGTTATCAAAATTTCAAAATCCACAAGGGCTTTTTAACGGAACGATTTCTTTGAAAACAAGAAAAAATCACCTTTAACATCATTGGGCCAGTTTGAATACCAACTCCAGGTCTTTGGCAGCATTTATGCCATTCATTGAAAAGGTGCTATCGATCGCGGTTTCCCAGGCATAAAGCTTTTTAAGTTTTGGCAATTTGATCAATCCCGGGAGGCTTTTTTCTGTTATGGATGTTCCGTAGAGATTCAGGTATTCCAGTTTAGACAAGTTGGCCAACTCAACAACACCTTTGTCTGTAATTGCATTTCGGTTTAGATTGAGTTTGTAAAGATTGGGAAGGCCCCCAACAATGACGAGATCCTCATCAGTGATGCCACAGTTGGTGAGATGAAGCCATACCAGGCCTTCCTGCACCGACTTCAACAAACCAAGGTTTGGTTTTTGGTTTTCCTTTCCATTGAATTTGACTTCAATGAGGTTGCTGCCTTTGTTGATCATGTTTACCTGAAAGCCGGCTTTGAGCAAATCAGCAAGGCTGTTGCGATCTGGCGCTTTTGCTGCGTATGAAAGGATAGCGGCTTCTCCAATTTGAAAAAAATCTTCAAGAACATCCTGCATTTTTTTATCAGGATGCATTGATGCAATCATCATGTTTTGTTGCGCCCCTGTCTCAATCCACCACTCCAATATGCTTACCTGATTTTCGGTCAGCGGTTTTTTCCCATCTGTTGGCATAAATTCCTTGTGGTTCTTTGGAAGCGTGATGCGCCTGAAGATTTCACTGTTTGCTGTATTTCCTGCCATCACACCCTCTTTTGTTTTACCACCTGCAAGGATGGCATCATAGGACGTCAGCAGCAACCCGCCTTTCTTCTTTTCCTCATTGTGACAGCTTACACATTTTGATTGTAAAATGGGCATGACAACATGCTTGAAAATGTCTGCAGAATCAAGGCTTGAAATGCTTGCCTTCGCCTCTAAGGCGGTTTCATCATATCTGTTTGCTCCACCAACAGCAGGCGTTTGTATGGGGCTGAATTCGGTCAGGTAATTGCTGCCATGAGCAAGTGATCCTCCACCATGTCCGGTTGTAACCAGCAGTACTCCGGCACCCAACACAAGGAGGTAGCGGATTGGCCGAACCGTTTTTTTCATAAAATCCAACGGTAAAACATAGAACAGGTAACATGTTGTTGAAATACAACACAAGGCAATACCCCCGATTTTGTGGAAGCTTAGTGCATCTTCTTCATATCCGCCGCCGAGTGAAAGGAGGTATCCTGAGGCTGCGGAGCAGGCAGCACCCAAGGCTGAAAAAAGCCAAAGTACCGGAAGGATTTTTTTAAAAGACTCCCTCGGTTTCCACAGCAGCATTGACTCGGCGAATAGGGTAAAAGCCAAAAGCCCTATGGGCAGGTGGACAAACAAAGGATGAAACCTTCCAAGAAACATAAAAATATCTGGTACTGTTTGCATAAGATGAGTAGGCTAAAATTGCTGAACAAAAATTATTTCAAGGGGTTTCCTTTGATAGGCTTGCCATTTGTGGTCAGTATTTGAAAATCATGAACACGGTATCTTTTGTAGCTCCAAACGATTTTCTTTTTTCTGTCTATCTCGAACAGCTTAATTCCCTCTTTTGCGCCATAGCTGGCGATCGCCGTGTTTCCATTTGGAAGTCGCTGGGCTCCGCAGGGATCTTGAAGGACTTTCGCTTGAAAATCATCATTGGACAATTCCCATACCACCTGTCCATCAGGGTTCATTTCGACCACCTTGTTTCCATGGGTAAGGGTAATGAGGGTATTGCCATTCTTCAGTCTAATGGCAGTGAATGGCCAATTTTCTGAAGCACGCCCTCCAAGTGCAGGAAGATCTGTATTGAAGGTTTTTATCACTTTTCCCTCAGGTGTATATTCTTTGACCTTGAAGGCCAACAGGTGTGGGACAATATAATTGCCTGATGGCAGTTTGCGTGCCATTCTTGTTTGCATGTGAACATTGTCTGTTTCTGGCAACAGTGGAATCGATGCCTTGATCATTCCCTGTTGATCAAGTTCCAGCAAACGCGGTTCCTTTCCAGATTCAGTAATCAATGTATTCCCGTTTTCAAGCCTGACTGCGGTGCCCAATTCGTTTGCCGGCGCAGATTTTTTATAGTTGAATACCACTTTTTTATCGTTGTCATATTCTCTCACTTCATCAGCCCAGCAAATGAGTACATGGCCATTGGGCAAAACAAATCCATCTCTTGCCCCTGGCTTTCCCGAATTCCATGAAATTTCTCCATTTTCTCCAATGATTCCCGTGAAGTCTGGTCCTGCAATGAAAAACATGTGCGAAATCTTCTTGTTCTTGTAACCCGAAGGCTTGCGAAATGACACTGCTGCAATACATAAAATTGCCAAGGCAGCAAGAAAGAAAGTAAAACGGGCGTTGAATATTTTCATGTTGATGGGTTCAGTTTTTATTAGATGAGAATATCCTTCACTATATTTCCGTGTACATCTGTCAACCTAAAATCACGGCCACCAAACCGAAAGGTCAGTTGTTTGTGGTCTACGCCTAAAAGATGAAGCATTGTTGCGTGCAGATCATGAATGGTTACAGGGTTGTCGACCACACGGTAACCGTATTCATCTGTTGCACCATAAACGGTTCCGCCCTTGATTCCTGCCCCCGCCATCCACATGCTGAATGCGGAAGGATTGTGGTCTCGGCCATCATTCCCCTGTGCAAAAGGTGTGCGCCCAAATTCTCCAGACCAGACCACCAGCGTTTCTTCCAGCAGACCGCGAAGTTTCAGGTCTTTTAAGAGGCCGGCAATGGGTTGATCAACTGCATGTGCATTGGACTCATGTCCTGCTTTTAAGTTTGCATGTTGATCCCAACGATCAAATCCACCAATCGAAGGACAGGTTAGTTCTACGAACCGTACTCCTCTTTCAACAAGCCTGCGTGCAAGAAGACATTGCGCCGCATAGTTTCTTGTATTGGGGTCCTGTGCGTCCAGGCCATACAGTTTTTTGGTGGCTTCAGACTCAAACTTAAAGTCGGTAAGTTCTGGAATCGAGGACTGCATTTTATAGGCCAATTCATAGTTGCTGATGGCAGACTCAATTTCATCTGCATCACCCAGTGAGCCCAGAAGTCCTTTGTCTCTTTTTTTGAGGAAGGCCAGTTTTTCATCTTGGATGCCTACAATGCTGTCAGCTGGCCTGATATTTGCGATGGGTTCTCCTCCTGCACGAAGGATGGAGGATTGGAATGAGGCAGGCAGGAATCCATTTTTAAAATTGTCCAATCCGCCCGGCGGAATCAGTCCCCCATCCAACACAACATATCCTGGCAGGTTGCTGTTTTCACTTCCAAGTCCATAGTTGATCCAGGCACCCATGCTGGGTCTACCTTGCAAACCACTGCCGGTATGTAGAAAATAATTTGCATTGGTGTGTTCTGGAAAATTTGACACCATGGAACGAATTACAGCCAGGTCATCTGCACAAGAGGCAATATGAGGGAAGAGATCACTCACTTCTATTCCGGACTCGCCATATTTATTAAAGGACCAAGGACTTTTCAGTATTTTGCCAACGTTTCCAAATTGTGTATCGTCAACCTTGAACTTGTTGTTGGGGTCTTCGCCATTTTCTTTTTCCAGCCTGGGTTTTGGATCAAAAGAATCTACTTGCGATACGCCACCATCCATGTAGAGAAATATGATATTTTTCGCTTTGGGCAAAAACCCTGGCAACTTGGCTCCCGACAGCAGGGCATCAATATGTGCATTTTGCTGATTGCTCGCGCCAGAGCATGAAGGCAGCAGGCTTCCAAAAAGACTGACCATGGCAAGTGAGCCAAAGCCACACTTACAGCTGTCCAACATTTGTCTGCGCGACATTGATTTTCGAAAAAAAGGAGGGTATGGGGCCATGTTAAATCAGATAAATGAATTCTTTCATGTTGAATATGGAATGGATATAATCTTTCCAGACGGACAGTTCAATGATTTCTTTTTTTGTTGTTGACGGGTATGTTTTTTTCAACTGCGCCATGAAAGCAGTGGCATCATTGATCTCTCTTTTGCTTGGCACCCTGGCAAAGCAGCGTTCGTAAATCCAGCGGATGCGATTTTCAGCTCGGGGAATTTTTGCTTCCAACAACAGTTTTGCCATCTCCTCGGCCAGAACAACAACAAAAGGATCATTCATCAACATCAATGATTGAGAAGGAACGTTTGTAGCACTCCGTCTTCCAAAAGTGGTTGCCGGATTGGGTCTGTCAAAGTTCATCATCATGGGATCTAAAAAGTTTCGCCTCACAGCAATATAAATACTGCGCCTTCCATTGCCATCCAATGGCCCAGATACAGAAGGTTTACCCCGGCCATTCATGAATCGGTTGATGTGCACGGGTACAGAAGCCCCTAGCATGGTCTTCTCCAATTTACCCGAAGTGGCCAGCAACGCATCTCGTATACTTTCTGCCTCCAGTCTTCTGATGGGATAATGAGAAAGCCACAGGTTGGCAGGATCCTCTTTTTTTGCATTGTTGCGGGGCACTACAGCACGTTGAAAGGCATCAGAAAGCATGATCTGGCGAATTGTTTTTTTGATGGAATATCCATCTTTTTGAAAACGAATGGCCAGGTAGTCCAGTAGCTCGGGATGAGAAGGCAGCTTTCCCTGCATGCCAAAGTTGTCAACGGTTTCTACAATTCCTTTCCCAAAAAGGTAGTGCCATATGCGGTTGACCATGACCCTTGAAGTGAGGGGATTTTTGGGATCCGTAATTGCAGAGGCCAATTGCAAACGACCACTTCCCGCTACATCGAGGTTGGCTTGCGCCACAGGTATTGCAGATAAAAAAGAGCGGGTTGCTTTTTGGGCGGACGGTTCCAAATGACTACCCCGGGTGAACACCGGACTATTTTTCCCAAACCCATCCGTCACGCCATAATAAAATTCAACAGAGTCGGTGAAAGACTGTTGCAGTTTGATTTTTTGTTGCAGCAGTTGATGTGGGTCAGTAAAATCGGCTGTCAATTTTCGGGAACGCAACTGCTGGTTGATCAGCCTTATGTCCGCTGCTGTTGCCCTGTTCTCTTTCCAGGCTTGCGCGGCGTTTACAAGATCCTTGGAAAGTGTTTTCTTGTCTTTGGGAGCTGTCCATTTTTTATCAAATGCAATGGCATATTTGACTTCAATATATGCGTCTTTGGGAAGCCGGTACACATGCCCGGCATAGAAACCCGGAATGATTTCGATATAGGCTTTATGGCCCTTCCATTTGGAGAGATCAAATGTATAGTTGATGAATGCAGCACTGTCAACGCGCTTTTCTGCTCCACCATAGATGGGATTTTGTATCAACTGGAAATTATCAATGATGATCCTGAGGGTTGCTTTTTTCCCTGCTGCATTTATACCAATGAAATTCTTGTCAATGGTAAAGTCGGGAGAACGCAGCGCTCCAAAAACATTGGTGCCCATCCTTCTGCTTGATGCCCTTCCCTCATCAAGGGATTGAAGTTTTCCTGCCTCATTGAAAATACAATCTCCCAACGTAGTGGCGTCTGTAAATCCCTCCCCATCTGACTTCCATCCATCAAGGCCTTGTCCTGAGAAGTTTCCGATAACCATGACATCTTCTTCTTTTTTTTGCACCAGTGGAGATGTGATGGGGTTAGTTTCATTTTTTTTCGGGGCAATATCCCGCGGCTGTTTTTTTAACCATGCTTCAACCAGTTGATTTCTCATTGTTTCATTGACGGACTTCAATTCTTCTGTCCGGGATGCAGTTTCAAGCCCATTGGATGGAATGGGAGAAAATCTTGTGCCTTCCATCACGCCATATAATGCGTAATAATCCTTTGTACTGATTGGATCAAACTTATGGTCATGGCATCGGGAACAAGAAACCGTAAGTGCCTGAAAAGTCTTGCTGGTCACATCAATCATGTTGTCAATCCTTTCTGCCTCGTCTTTTTTTATGTCTACCGGGCTATGTGTTCCTTCTGCCAGGGCAAAGAAGGCAGTACCCAAAGGCGACTCACTGATGTTGCTGTTTGCATCTGTTCGGGGCTTTTCCAACAGATCGCCTGCAAGGTGTTCCCTTATCATTTGATCATATCGAACATCGTTGTTGAAGGCACGAATCAGGTAGTCCCGGTATCTCCATGCGCCTGGAATGGTGTAGTCAAATTCGTGCCCTTTGGTTTCTGCATACCTCACCAGGTCCATCCAGTGTCTTGCCCAGTGCTCACCAAAATGAGGGGACTGCAGGAACCGATCTACCATCTTTTCGTAAGCATCTTTTGAATCGTCTGCAATAAACCGATTGAGCTCTTCTGTTGTTGGAGGGAGGCCAGTAAGCACATAGGACACCCTACGGACAAGTGAATTTTTATTTGCTTTTTTGGAAGGTGTCAGGTTGTTTTGATCCAATTTTTCATTGATGAAAAAATCAATGACATTGTTTTGTTGTTTGTAGCGGGAGGGTTCAGTTTTTGGCGGGATAAACGCCCAATGCGGCTTCCATTCAGCACCCTGGTCGATCCATTTCTTGAGCAGTGCAATTTCCCTTTCCGTTAGCTTCATGTTTGATGCGGGAGTGGGCATCATGATCTCAGGGTCTTTATGGGTGACCCGGTAGAACAGCATGCTGTTTTCTGCATGACCAGGGTCGATTGCCTTTTTACCATCTTTTGAAAGTGCTGTTGCACCTTCATAGGTGTCAAGCCTAAGGTTGGCTTTTCTGCTGTTGGGGTCAGGCCCGTGGCAGAGAAAACATTTTTGAACAAGGATGGGCCTGATGTCGTAATTAAAATCAACCTTATCGGCAATCTTCGGTGAATGGTCGGCTCCACATCCCACCAATCCAAGCACTACAAGTAGAAAGGCCATAAAAACAAGAAGAACTTTGATTTTTATGGGGAAGATTAGCGGCATTGGCTTGAAAAATTTCAATTAAATTACACAATAATTTCCATTCACCCTTAGGTTTATCAAAAGGTTAAAATGGGTTTTCTCATTTATCAAAAATTAGATTTTGACCAACGTTGGTATCATTGGATTGGGAAGGATTGGCAGGATACATTTGAAAAACCTGTGCACACAGATTAATGGAGTAATGGTTATTGGAGCCATGAATCCATCGGCAGATGGCCGTGATTTTGCTGCAGGCTTCAACTTACCAATCGTAACGGACAATCCTGATGAACTCATTCACCATCCAGCCATTGATGCGATCTTGGTTTGCACACCTACAGACCTTCATGCAGATTATGTGGTGAGGGCCGCAAAAGCGGGGAAGGCTGTATTCTGTGAGAAACCGATTGATCTCTCTCTTGAAAGGGTGAGGAAAACCCTTGCGCTGGTTGAACAAGCGGGAACACCATTGATGTTGGCTTTCAATCAACGATTTGATCCACATTTTCAGGAAATCAGGAAAGGCATCGAGGAAGATAAAATTGGCCGCCTTCGCAGCATTCACATCACAAGCCGCGATCCCTCACCACCGCCCATTTCCTATATACAGCAATCAGGAGGTCTGTTCATAGACATGAGCATTCATGATCTGGACATGGCAAGATATCTTTTGAACGATGAAATCGTTGAAGTGTATGCCAAGGGCTTCAACATCATTGATCCTGAAATTGGTGCAGTTGGCGATATCGACACAGGCTATATCCTGCTCACCAGTAAGAACCAGGTCACTGTCTTCATTGAAAACAGCCGACAGTCCAGTTATGGATATGACCAACGGTTGGAAGTCTTTGGTTCCAAGGGCATGATGATGGCAGAAAACCCGCTAAAAACAAACCATGTATTTCTTGACAGCGGAGGTATGCACAGGCCGCGAAACCAGGATTTCTTTATTGATCGTTATGCAGAATCCTACAAAACAGAAATGCACGCCTTTGTTGAGGCCCTGAACCAAAAGAAACCCATGCCCATAACCGGGGAGGACGGTCTACAGGCCATGCTTCTTGCTCTGGCAGCCGAAAAATCGATGAAAGAAAACCGTCCCGTAAGCCTGGCTGAAATAGGCGGTTGAGATGCATATGTTTTTAACATTTGAACAAATTTTTTTTTTTGCTAGGAATTATTCCGGAACGATTGTATGGGGCTGACATCCATCAAAAAAATTATCACCAGAAAGAGGGTCGCTGACCCTTAAAATGCTTGAGATACCAGAATAAAAATTCATTTTGTGCATGAACCATCATTTAATGTATCAGTTATGGAAAAATATGGAAAAATCCTGTTGTTTGTCATGCCCATTTTCATTGGCCTCATGCTGATTGAAAAGCTGTACAGCTGGTATGTTAAAAAAGAAAAGACAAACTACCTGGATACAGCAAGCAGTTTGACTTCTGCCATTACCATGATCACTAAAAATGTTTTGGGATTGAGTGTGACAATCATCAGTTATCGGTGGATAGAAGAACGCATCGCATTGACGCACATCAATTCCACCCTGCTTACCTATGTGATTGCTTTTGTAGTGCTTGATTTTTCTCATTACTGGATTCATCGCATTGAACATGCTAATAATTTTTTCTGGAACAGCCATATCGTGCACCACAGCAGTGAAGAGTTTGATCTGGCCTGCGCGGTTCGTCAGCCCATTTCGTCATTTGTAAAACTCTTTTCTTTTTTCATGATTCCTGCTGCATTGCTGGGAATTTCACCTATTGTCATTGCCACGGTAACGCCGATACAATTTTTTGCACAATTTTGGTATCATACCCGCCATATCAAGCGGATGGGGTTTCTTGAACACATCATTGTTACCCCATCGCATCACAGGGTACATCATGCTATTAATGAAGCGTATCTGGACAAGAACCTCTCTCAGATCTTTATCATCTGGGATAAGCTTTTCGGCACTTTTCAGGCCGAAAGAGAAGATGTTCCACCCGTTTATGGCATAACAAGGCCTGTGAGAACCTGGAACCCCATCAAGATCAATTTCCAGCACATGTGGTTGCTCATCAAAGATACCTTGCGTACAAAAAGCATCACTGATAAATTGAAGGTATGGACCGGCAGCACAGGGTGGAGGCCCAAAGATGTTGAAGCCGCTCATCCGGTATACAAGATTGACGATGTGTATGGTTTTGAAAAATATGCCGTCAACAGATCACCTTTGTTCATTTCGTGGATATGGTTTCAGGTTGCTGCCATCCTTTTGATCACTTCTTATATGTTGGCTCATATTGCGGGTATAGGTAGTCCTGCTATTTTCATCTACGGAGGTTTCATCTTTGTTTTTGTTTATGCATTAACTGATCTGATGGATGGTAATGCATCCTTCCTTTTTTGGGAACTGTTGAAATCAGCCTACGCAATCACAATCTTTCTTTCTACCGGAGACTGGTTTGGCATGACCAGTATCTATGCAAATGCAAATGTTTTGGGAATGGGATATATCTTGCTTTCGGTGGCCATGACCATTTACCTGGGCATGGGAAGCAAAAAGCAGGAAGCCCTGTTGCAGCAGTAGATCTGGGATGATATATCCCATGGTGGTATGATCATCAAAAACAAGATGCTATTGAACGAAATTGATCATGGCCTGGTATACAGCCCGGGGTGTTTCTTCCATGGGCACATGCCCTGAGTGATCAATGATCCGGATGAGGCTTCCCTGAATATCCTGGTTGAATCTAAGGCCATTGCTCACGTCTATCATCTGATCGTCTTTGCCCCATATGATGAGCGTTGGGACATGTACATTTTTAATGTTATCAGGGTTTGGAACTGCCCTTTGTTTGAAAATATCGATCAAGGCCTGTCTGTTACCCTCGCACAAAAGAAGATCATAATAACGGTTTGTGATGGCTTCTGAGATCTTGTTATCATCACTATAGGCATCCTTGAGGCTTTTTTTGACCAGTGCCCTGGGAGTAACCTTTTTGATCACCTCTCCCAATACCGGTATAGCAGCCAGCTTGAAACCAATATTTCCTTTTTCTTTGGTTCTCGGATATCCTGCTGAGTTGATGAGAATTAGTTTTCTGATCTTTTCCGGACGATAAAGCGCCTGATTCCATGCAATGTTTCCGCCGAAGGAGTTGCCGGCAATGATGTATTGGGTTATGTTCATTTTGATCATAAACGAGTCAATGAACCTGTTGTAATAATCAATGGAGTATGCCTGTTCAGGATCAGGCCCTGTCAGTCCAAATCCTGGAAGATCGATGCGAATTACCCGTTTTTTTTCACTTAACATGCTGGTAAGGCTATCCCAGGTATATAAACTTGAGGAGAGTCCATGCAGCAGCAGGATTGGGAAGCTGTCTTGGGGGTCCCCTTCGTCACGGTAGTGCACTTCCATTCCCATGAGAGGCATGAATTTTGATGGGCTGCCGGCATATTTTTGTATTACATCAACCCTTGGCGTATCCTCTTTATGAAAAATCAGCAGCAGGATAATTAAAGCAGCAAAAAAGAAAAGCAAGGACCTCAAAAGAATTTTGATCAGGTTACGCATCTGCGATTTTTTTAAAATTAAGAAATCCGGGTGCAATCTGATGAAATTCTTTTTCCGCAATGTATT
>CANHSD010000047.1 GCA_947463105.1 Chitinophagaceae bacterium | reverse complement strand
TGAAAAGCAAAGAATGAAAATTGAAGATGAGATAGGTGACCTGTTATTCTCAGTCATCAACTATGCCAGGTTCCTGAACATTGATCCAGACAATGCTTTGGCTAAAACCAACAAGAAATTCTTGGGCCGGTTTGGGTCAATGGAAAAAATCGTTACTGATAAAGGTCAGCGCATGACAGACCTGAACCTAAAGCAAATGGATGAAATCTGGAATGAAGTGAAAAAATCGTCACCCCATCATCCCTTTAAATAGGCTTCAAAATCGCCGAGGCTAAAACTGGAGAGGTTGTTTTCTTTTTTCAACCCACCTTTCTGTGCAGCGAGTGTACCATATCGGATATCATTATAGCCATCAACATTATGCGCATCAGGATTGATGGAAAGGAGTGCGCCTTTTTTCTGTGCCCTCGCAATCCAAGTCCAGTCAAGATCCAGCCTTCTGGGATGGGCATTGATTTCAATCACCACCTTGTTGGCTACGCATGCATCAATGATCTTTTCATGATCAAGCGGATAGCCCTTTCTGCTCAACAGCAGCCTTCCAGTTGGATGCCCGAGGATGGTGGTGTATGGGTTCTCAATCGCTGTTATCACGCGCTGCATGGCCTTCTCTTCACTCATTTTAAGGTTGGAGTGAACTGATGCGATAACCAGATCGAAAGTGCTGAGCAGGTTGTCGGAATAGTCCAAAGATCCATCATTGAGGATATCGCTCTCAATGCTTTTGAAAATCTTGAATGGAGCATATTTTCTGTTCAATTCATCAATGTATTGGTGTTGCGCTTTCACCCGATCTTCCGTCAAGCCATTGGCATAGAAAGCAGACTTGCTGTGGTCACTGATGACCATGTATTCAAATCCTTTGTCAATACAGGCCTTGGCCATTTCTTCAACGGTATTGGTTCCATCGCTCCAATCACTGTGGCTGTGGATGATTGATTTGATGTCTGATGGTTGTACAATATCCATCACTGATCCTTTGATTGCCTGTTCAATGATGGCAGGGTCTTCCCTTAGAAATGAGGGGATATAGTGTATGGATGCTGCGGTGAAGGCATCTTGATCTGTCTGCATGTCGTCCAATGAAGCGGGGTATCTGTTCAGCCATTCATCAACAAATGCTTCAGAACCATTGAGCAAGAAACTTCTTTTTTGGAGTTGTCCTGTTGCAGAAAATTCGAACTCCAACAGCACATTTTCAATGCCTTTTGCATGCAGTATATCACCTGTTAAGTCACTTGTCTCGAAGGCATTTTCTTTGAGGAATGTAGCAAGTTGTTGGTTGCTGCAATCCGTTACCCAGCAAAGTTTTTCAAGGGTAGGCATTTGACGAACAAAATCTCCGCAAAGCAGGAACTTGTTTTCCTTGAATTGGGATGCAAAAACATCCTGCATGTGCAATGCATAGGTTTCAATATCCGCATAAAGAAAATGTCCCTGGTGACGGAAATAAAACTCTATCGCCTCCTTCACATTCTTCTGCGTTTTCTCTCCAAATCCCTTGTATAGCAGCAACCTGTTTTCATTGCAGGCATAAAGGAGTTCTCCCAGTCCTTCAATGCCCATTTCTTTCCAGATGGTAGAAATCTTTTTAGGGCCGATGCCTTTTATCTGCATCATCTCCAACACGCCTTCAGGCGTTTTTGCAATCAATTCTTCCAGCACCAATAGCTTCCCGGTTTCCAGTATTTCAATGATTTTTCTGGCAGTTGAATCGCCAATTCCCTTGAGTGATGCAATTTGCTCTTTTGCGATGGATTCAAGCTGCATCGGCAATTTTTCAATGGAAAATGCGGCACTTCCGTATGACTTAGATTTGAAGCTGTTCTCCTGGTGAATGTCCATCAATTTGCTGAGGAGACTGAACTGGTCGGCTATGGCGTAATTGTCTGGCATGATGTGCAGTTGATCTTTGACAAAAAAAAGTCCCGCACGAAGCGGGACTCTATACTTTTAACTGTTGGAAGATTACTTTGCAGCTTTCTTCGGAGCAGCCTTTGCAGCTTTCTTCGGAGCAGCCTTAGCAGCTTTTTTAGGAGCAGCCTTTGCAGCTTTCTTCGGAGCAGCCTTTGCAGCTTTTTTAGGAGCAGCTTTAGCAGCTTTTTTTGGAGCAGCCTTTGCAGCTTTTTTAGGAGCAGCTTTAGCAGCTTTTTTTGGAGCAGCTTTCTTTGCAGCCTTTTTAGGTGCAGCTTTTTTTGCAGTTGCCATTTTGTTTAGAATTTAATGGTTTAGAAAATGTTTAACGTAGTAAAAGTATAAACAGTTTTTCTATTATGCAAAAAAAATTATTTTAAGCAATGATTATCCGGCAGTTACAACAGGTGCAATAGATACAAATGTCTTGTTGTTCTTTGATTTCCTAAATTCAACAACACCATCAGATGTTGCGAAAATAGTCCAGTCTTTGCCCACTCCAACATTCTTACCAGGATGATACTGTGTACCACGCTGACGCAAAATGATGTTTCCTGAAATAGCTGGTTGTCCACCAAAGATCTTGATGCCAAGTCTTTTGCTGTGTGAATCGCGACCGTTCTTAACGCTACCTTCACCTTTCTTATGTGCCATGACGCTTGTTTTTTAAATGATGAATTTTAAATTGATCAGGCGATGCTTTCAATCCTGAGCTTGGTATACAATTTGCGGTGTCCGATTTTTTTACGGAAACCCTTCCTTCTTTTCATTTTGAATGCAATCACTTTGTCACCCTGAACCTCACTGAGGATTTCAGCATTGACTTTAACTGTTACATCCTTTCCAATGGAAAGTTTTCCATCATTGTCAACAAGCAAAACCTCTGGGATTTCAATCTTGTCGCCTACACTTCCCTCAATATGGGAAACATACAGCTGCTGTCCGGCTTCAACCTTGTACTGGTGACCTGCTATTTTTACAATTGCAAACATGATAATTCAAAATTTAGGAGTGCGAAGGTAAGCATAATTTAAATTTCCCCCAATTTTAAAACTAAAATTTCTTGGAGGCTATTTCTATTGGTTTGGGTGGGGGAACCTATCTTTGTTACTCCCACGAATGATTCAATATGAAGATCAAATCGTATCTGGCCAAGCCTTTTGCAAATATCGTCTATAAAAAAGTTCAAAGATCCATGCGATCTGCCTTGGAGGATCAGGAGAATATCCTCACTGCCCTGGTTAAAAAGGGCAAGGTTGCTGAATTCGGGAAAGCGCATCATCTTGCTGAAGTGAATGATCATCAATCATTTATACAAGCAGTTCCGATCAGAGACTATGAAAAATTGAGCCCATACATCGCCAAAATCAAGGAAGGGAAGGCCAATATTCTTTGGCCAGGCAAGCCCATTTACCTTGCCAAAACCTCTGGTACCACTTCCGGGGCCAAATATATCCCGATCACCAATGATTCTATACCCAACCATATTGGTACTGCAAGGAATGCCTTGCTTTGTTATATAGCTACATCTGGAAATGCAGATTTTGCCAATGGCAACATGATATTCCTTTCCGGCTCACCTACGCTGGACCGCATTGGAGGAATCCCAACGGGCAGGCTGAGCGGAATTGTCAACCACCATATTCCCAGTTATCTGAAAAAGAACCAGCTCCCTACTTTTGAAACCAATTGTATCGAAGACTGGGAGACCAAACTTGAAAAAATCGTTAAAGAAACAGTTGCCCGCAACATGACACTGATCAGCGGTATCCCACCATGGATGCAGATGTACTTTGACAGGTTGATGGAAAAAACAGGAAAAAAAATCGGAGACCTGTTTCCTGAGTTCAGTGTGTTGGTGCATGGTGGCGTCAATTTTAGCCCTTATCGCTCCAAGCTCATGGAAAGCATCGGTCGGAACATAGACACCATAGAAACTTTTCCTGCTTCTGAAGGATTTTTTGCTTTTCAGGACAGCAGGGAAGAGGAGGGTCTTTTGCTCAATACCAATTCAGGCATCTTTTTTGAATTCATTCCTGCAGGGGAGATCTTCAACGAATATCCTACAAGGCTGTCCTTAAAGGATGTGAAGATTGGAGAAAACTATGCCCTCATCATCAACAACAACGCTGGTCTCTGGGGTTATAATATTGGCGATACCGTGAAATTTGTTTCTCTTGATCCCTATAGAATCATCGTTTCTGGCCGTATCAAGCATTTTATTTCTGCCTTTGGGGAACATGTGATAGGTGAGGAAGTAGAATATAGCCTCATCAAAGCAGCCAATGAAAAAGGAATTCAGGTTGTTGAATTTACAGTAGCACCCATGGTTACGCAAGACAAGGGTAAATCTTATCATGAGTGGTTTGTAGAATTTGAGGAGGATCCGCAAGACCTTGCTGCATTCGCTGCAACAGTTGACGAGCACATGCGGGCAAAGAATATTTATTATGATGATTTGATCCGTGGCAATATCCTGAAACCGCTGGTGATTAGGCCGCTCAAAAAAAATGCCTTCATTGATTTTATGCGTTCTCAGGGCAAACTGGGTGGTCAAAACAAGGTCCCCAGGTTGAGCAATGACAGGAAGATTGCCTCAGAACTTGAAAAGATGGCCAACAACCTATAAATTTACCAGATGGAATTTGACTTCTCATACCAGTTTGATCCTGAACGAATCAATCCGCCTTCCATGAAGCGGGTGGGTCTTTTTGGTTCTACCGGTTCAATTGGGACGCAGACGCTTGAGGTTATCAGGGCCAATCCTTCACTTTTTTCAGCCACCTTGCTTACAGCCCATTCCAACCATGAGTTGTTGATAGAACAGGCCTTGGAGTTTTTACCAGCTGTTGTGGTCATCACCCAATCTTCAAAATATGCATTGGTGAAAGAGGCCCTTTCACCCAAAGGCATCATGGTCTTGGCGGGTGAAGCAGCGCTTGAAGAAGCAGCTTCAATGGACTGCTTTGACCTGATGATGGCTGCCATTGTTGGTTTTGCAGGGTTGAAGCCCACCCTGAAAGCCATTGAAACTGGGAAAAACATTGCATTGGCCAACAAAGAAACCCTTGTTGTAGCTGGTGATGTGGTAATGGCGTTGGCTGCAGAAAAAGGGGTTTCGATCATCCCCGTAGATTCAGAACACTCCGCCATTTTCCAATGCCTTGTTGGTGAGGCTTCCAATCCCATAGAAAAAATTATTCTTACCGCCTCAGGTGGTCCGTTTATAGGCAGAAAGCCCAACTACCTGGTGAATGTAAAAAGGGAGCATGCCATTGCCCATCCAAACTGGAGCATGGGGGCCAAGATTTCTATTGACTCTTCAACACTGATGAACAAAGGCCTAGAGATGATTGAAGCCAAATGGCTTTTCAACCTGGAGCCTTCTCAGATTGAGGTTGTAATCCATCCGCAGAGCATCATCCACAGCATGGTGCAGTTCAAGGACAACAGCATCAAAGCCCAAATGGGGCTTCCAGACATGAAGTTGCCCATTCAGTATGCCATGGCCTATCCCCAGCGGATCCCCAATGATTTCCCGCGGTATAATTTTACAAAATCTGCCACCCTGAGTTTTGATCCTCCAGACTATAAGACATTTAGAAACCTGGGCCTTGCCATTTCCGCCCTCCACAAGGGTGGCAACATGCCTTGCATACTGAATGCAGCCAACGAAATCGCTGTTTACGGCTTTCTCAATAACAGGCTTGGTTTTCTTGACATGACAGAAGTGATTGAACAGACCATGGCCCATGTTCCTTTCATAGAACACCCAACCTTGCAAGAGTATTTTGACAGCGATGGGGAAGCCAGGAATTTTGCTGCCACATTGATTAACCTGTAAGATGGTTCTTCCACTTATCCCAATTCAGTTGTCTTCCCTTCCTTTATTCTTTATATTTACATCCTAATCTTTAACAATGAACTTAAACGTGCTGTTGGATATCAATTGGAATGCAGTTGGATTGCAAGCCGGACAACTGATTCTCTCCCTTTCGATACTGGTTATTCTTCACGAACTGGGCCATTTTATTCCTGCCAAAATCTTCGGATGCAGGGTAGACAAATTCTATCTTTTTTTTGATCCCTGGTTTTCGCTTTTCAAAAAGAAAAAAGGTGAAACAGAGTATGGCATTGGCTGGTTGCCCCTGGGTGGCTATGTCAAAATTGCTGGTATGATTGATGAAAGCATGGACAAGGAGCAGCTGAAGCAGCCTGCCCAGTCTTGGGAATTCCGCAGCAAGCCAGCCTGGCAGCGCCTTATCATCATGATCGGTGGTGTAACGGTCAATGTATTGCTTGCATTTTTCATTTATGCCATGATTCTCTTTACTTGGGGTGAAACCAAATTGCCCAACCAAAGTCTCACCCATGGCGTTTGGGTGGTAGATACTGTTGTCAATGAAATGGGGCTGAAAACGGGAGACAAGATCATTTCAGTCAATAGCGAACCTGTTAAATATTTTGAAGACCTCAATGCTGCCTTGCTCCTGGGAGAGAAGATGACCATAGACCGTGATGGCGAAGTCAAAGACCTTGTGATTCCCGTTAATTTCATTGAAAAAATTGTTGAAAAAGGAAAGCGGACTGTCTTATTGATGCCCCGTGTGCCTTGTATTGTAGGGGAGGTTGGTGTTGGTACACCCGCAGCCAAGAATGGTTTGTTGACCAAGGATAAAATCATTGGCATTGATTCCATGAAGATTGATTTCTTTGATCAGGTAAAGCCTGCTATTTTAAATCGGGCGGGAGACAGCATTGCGCTTCATGTACTGCGCAACGGAAATGAAATGGTCATTCATTCTGTTGTAAATGCAGATACCTCTATTGGCTTTTTTCCTGCTGTTCCCAGCATGGATGAGATGCAAGAACAGGGCCTCTATCAGTTTGAAACAAGGAAGTTTGGTTTTTTCGCTTCATTCCCTGCAGGCGTGAACAAAACTTTTGACAAACTCGGTTTCTATATCGCCCAATTCAAAAAAATCCTGAACCCATCTACAGGTGCCTACAAAGGCCTGGGTGGTTTTAAGTCAATGGGATCCATTTTTCCTAAATACGAGTGGGACTGGGAAGCTTTCTGGAACATTACCGCATTTTTCTCTATCGTACTTGCGTTCATGAACCTTTTGCCCATACCTGCATTGGACGGTGGACATGTGGTGTTTACTTTGATTGAAATGATCACCGGCAAAAAACCCAATGAGAAATTTTTGGAATACGCACAAATCGTAGGAATGGTTATCCTGTTCGGTTTGATGATTTATGCGAATGCCAATGACTGGTTGGGTTGGGGAAGAAGCAAATAGCCTAAAGGGTCAAATAATACGGTGCTAAAAGCAATTTGAATGCATCAGCATAGTCTGATGCATTTTTTTTGATGATGATGGTCTCTTTTTCGGTATTTCCTGTGGTTGCAGAAAATTGAATCATTACCCTGAATGGATCGTGAAAAGGGCTCTGTTGTACATCGGCAATGCTGGCAGGAAACAATTCAAATTGGCTGGCCATATCAAGGCACTCCGCCTTTCTGTAAAAAGGCATCAATACATAAAAAAAACCATTGCTGCTCATCAGCCTATTTGCATGGAAAAAAAGTGCATGAAGGGTAAGTCCGTCGGCATGCCTGGCCAGGTTAATACCTGCCTGATCAGACCTGAGTTGTTTTTCGTAAAATGGCGGGTTGGAGACAATCGTTTGGTATCGTGTGTTTGTTTCCCAATCTTTGATGTCTCCGTAAATCGCATTGATCGTGCTGCTGAAGGAAGAAACTGTTATGTTCTGGCTCAACTGACCATGACAGGCAGATTCTATTTCAATGGCATCAACCTTGACTGACCTGTTCTGCGAAAGCATCAGGGAAAGCAAGCCAGTACCAGCACCAATATCCAACAGGTTTTCTGTTGGCTGTATTTTAGCATTAACCCATGCACCAAATAGACAGGCATCTGTGGTAACCTTCATCGCACAATTGTCCTGATGGATGGTAAACTGTTTGAACCTGAAATAGGAGTTTCCCATAATGATCAAATGTTTACCAAGCTGCCCTGGCGGATGCAGAAACGGTGAGAGGGCTGCTGAATCCTGCAAGAAATTTATGATAACCCGTAATGGCAATCATTGCGGCATTGTCTGTACAATATTCCATTTCAGGGATGAACAATTTCCATTGGTATTTTTCAGCCATTTCCTGTATTGACTTCCTGAGTCCTTTGTTGGCAGACACTCCGCCTGCAAGACAGATGGTTTTGATACCCGTTTGAAGGCTGGCTTTTTTAAGTTTGTGCAAGAGGATGTTGACAATGCAATATTGGGCAGACGCGCAGATGTCAGGCAAGTGATGGCTGATAAAATCAGGATCAGCTTTCAATTGCTTTTGTAAGAAATAGAGGATGGAGGTTTTTACACCGCTGAAACTGAAATTGAGTCCTTCGATTTGTGGTTCAGGGAAATGGAATTTCTTCGGATCTCCTTCCTTGGCATATCGGTCAATCAAAGGTCCACCAGGATAGGGAAGCCCTAAGAGTTTGGCGGTCTTGTCAAATGCTTCACCGGCAGCATCATCAAGGGTTTCACCCAGTATTTCCATGTTCAGTGCGTCCTTGCAGAGCACAATCTGTGTATGTCCTCCACTGACTGTCAGGCAGAGGAACGGAAATTCCGGTCGAGGGTCTGCAATCAAATTGGATAATACATGGGCTTGCATGTGGTGCACTGCTATCAAGGGGATATCAAGCGAAAGCGCAAGTGATTTTGCAAAGCCGGTGCCCACCAGAAGTGCACCTATCAAGCCTGGTGAACTTGTAAAGGCTATAGCATCCAGTTGGTCTAGGGTAATGCCAGCATCAACAATGGCCTGGTCTACAACGGGAACAATGTTCTGCATGTGGGCACGGCTGGCCAATTCAGGCACAACGCCACCATACTGGGTATGGACTGCCTGTGTAGCAATGATGTTTGAAAGTATTTTTCCATTGTGACAAACAGACGCAGATGTCTCGTCGCAGGAAGATTCAATGCCCAGTATATAGGTGTCTTCACCTCTTTTCATGCTGCGAAGGTAAGGAGACTACCTTTGCAACGCATATGATCACCTCACTTTGATCGTATGGCCACAACAGGGTCCATTTTTGCAGCAATCATGGCTGGGATGATGCCTGCAAGGACCCCAATGCTCACGCAGATGGCAATCGCCAATGCCAGAATATTGGGGGATACGAAGATGGGAAAATTAAAAGCGCTGCTCAGGATTTGCGCCAAGACAACCACCAAGACAATGCCTATCAGTCCGCCAATGATACAAATCAGGGCACTTTCCAGTAAAAATTCAATCAAGATGGTTCGTTTTTTGGCACCAATCGCTTTTTTAAGCCCGATGATGGGTGTTCTCTCCCTTACTGTTACAAACATGATGTTGGCGATGCCAAAGGCTCCTACTATCAGGCTGAGCAGGCCTATCATCCATCCACCCAGGTTGATGCTACCGAATAGTGAGCTGACGGCCTTGCTGAAGTCACTGATGGCATTGAGGGCAAAATCGTCTTCTTCTATCGGACCCAGGCGATGGATTGATCGCATCGCACCTTTGAGTTCATCCTTCAGTGCATCAGTACTCATGTTTTCCGGACCCTTCACAATGATTTTGGGATTGTTGAACCTTTCATTGAACAACATTTGTTTCATGAACCTGTATGAAAGCACAATGCTTTGGTCGAATTGCCAGCCCTCGATGAAACTTTTACCCTGCTTTTTCATGACGCCCACGATAATGGCTTTCTTGTTTCTTAAGTCTACTTCTTTTCCAACCGCTTTCTCAGGATTGCCAAAGAGCTTTTCTGCATTGTCATATCCAATGATGATGCTGGGGCTACCATAATCAAATTCCATTTGGTTCAGGTACCTGCCGTATTGGATGTCGATGGGTTGAATCTTGTCAAATTCTTCAGTGATGCCGTGGTAATTGATCCCATCCAATTTGTTGTTATCAAACTCGATGAAAGACTGGGTTGTAAAATTAAAGACAATGTTGATGTCTGCACTGATTTTCTCCCTCAGCAATTTGGTTTCGATAAGCTTAGGACTGGGGCGGTTTACATATTTCCACCAGGGATATTCTGCACCACCCTGGTAATCCCATTTGTCTATATAGATTGTATTGGAACCAAGGGATTTTACACCATCCTGTACGTTTTTCTCTAAACTGCTGACCGTAGCCAGAACGCCGATGATGCAAAAAATGCCTATGGTGACACCAAAAAGTGAGAGGAAGGTTCTAAGCTTGTTTTTTCCCAACTCCTGCACGGCAAGCTTAAGGGTGTTCCACAATATTTCGAAGGTTTTCCTCATGATACAAATTTACTTGATTTGCAGTAGCGAAAGTGTAAAAAATGGTGAAGGGATGTTGCGGATGACAAACGGGCGTCAGTGCATGTGCAGTGGGCGTTTTTTGATCATTCCTCCACGGATTTCCCTGACACTATGGATAACCATGAATACATCAGGGTCCATGGCAATTATCTCGTTTTTGATCTTGCTCACTTCCAGTCTCGTTACAACGGTGTAAATAATGTCGGTTTCCCTTTTTACCGTTCCTTTGTTGCCATGCCCCTTGGATCCCTTATACGTGGTGATTCCTCTTCCAAATTGTTCAATGATCATGGTGCTGATTTCCTCTGCATGATGGTTCGATACGATGGTAATCGCGGTATACTCCTCAATGCCCTCAACAAAAAAGTCTACAGCCTTTGAGGCCACGAGGTAGGTTAAAATGGAATACAAGGCTGATTCGATGCCAAGGAGGTAGGCTGCAACAGCAAAGACGATGATATTGAAAACCAGGATGATGTCGCCAATGGATGCTGAAATTTTCTGGCTCAAGGTCAATGCCAGGATCTCTGTTCCATCGAGTACACCGCCACCGCGCATGGCCATTCCTATGCCCGCACCCAGGAAAAATCCTCCGAAACTGGCCACCAGCAACTTGTCCTCTGTGATTTCTGGATAGGGAATCAGGGTTACAGCCATGGAAAGTGCAACGATGGCAAAAAAAGCAGACCAAAACAGGCTTTTGCCGTATTGCTTATAACCAAGTGCCAGAAAGGGAAGGTTGATGATGATGATGATGAGTGAAAAGGGTAGCTGGGTGACTTGTGAGAGCAGTAGTGAAATGCCGGTGGCTCCGCCATCAATAAAATGATTGGGCAGTAAAAAACTTTTCAATCCAAAACCCGCTGATAAAACTCCTAACGCAATAAACACCCAGTTTTTCACCGTTAACAATACTTTGGATGTTTTTAATGGCAATTTGAGCGGATGTATCAGTTTCCTTCCCATATTCCAAAAATAATGAATGTTCTTGTCATACCTTTGCACACTCGAAACAATGAAGTACGAAAACGAAATAAGCAAACGAAGGACCTTTGCCATCATCTCACATCCTGATGCGGGAAAGACTACCTTGACTGAGAAATTCCTCCTTTTCGGCGGAGCTATTCAAACGGCAGGTGCTGTAAAAAGCAATAAGATCAAGAAGCACGCCACCAGTGATTTTATGGAGATTGAGCGCCAAAGGGGCATCAGTGTTGCCACCTCTGTAATGACATTTGAGTACAGGGGAGTGCTTATTAATTTGTTGGATACTCCCGGTCACAAAGATTTCGCTGAAGATACTTACCGGACGTTGACAGCGGTTGACAGTGTTGTTTTGGTGATTGATGGTGTTAAAGGGGTGGAAGAGCAAACCAGAAAGCTGATGGAGGTCTGCCGCATGCGAGACACACCAGTGATTGTTTTTGTCAACAAGCTCGACCGCGATGGTAAAGATCCTTTTGACCTCCTGGATGAAATTGAAAAAGAACTCAAGATTCTGTTGCATCCCTTAAGCTGGCCCATCAATTCCGGCAAGGATTTCAAGGGGGTATACAGCCTTTACGATAAAAGTTTGCTGCTCTTCAATGCCAACCAGAAAGCAACGGCAGAAGACAGCGTGCAAATTGATAACCTCGATGATCCTTTGTTGAATAACCTGGTGGGGGAAAAAGATGCGGATCAACTCAGGGATGATGCCTCTCTGATTGATGGAGTTTATGGAAATTTTGACAATGAAGCCTACTTGAGCGGCATCAAGGCACCAGTTTTCTTTGGCAGTGCCATCAATAATTTTGGGGTAAAGGAACTACTGGATACTTTCATCCGCATTTCTCCAGAACCCAGGAGCCGCAATACTACCGCCCGTCACGTGGATGTGCAGGAAGATAAATTCAGTGGCTTCATCTTCAAGATACATGCCAACCTTGACCCTAAGCACAGGGACAGGATTGCTTTCTTGAGGGTCTGCTCCGGGAAGTTCGAACGGAACAAATATTTTCATCATGTTCGTCTTGACAGGGATGTGCGGTTCAGCAATCCTTACAGCTTTTTGGCCCGTGACAAGGATGTGATTGAGACGGCCTATCCCGGCGATGTGGTAGGCTTGTTTGATACAGGTAATTTCAAGATTGGAGATACATTGACTGAAGGGGAAAATTTCTATTTTACCGGGATACCCAGTTTTTCACCTGAAATCTTTAAGGAGGTGGTGAACAAGGATCCGATGAAAACAAAGCAACTTGAAAAAGGACTGAATCAGCTTACTGACGAGGGTGTTGCCCAGCTTTTTACCCAACACAACGGCAACAGGAAAATCATTGGTTGTGTAGGAGAACTGCAGTTTGAAGTAATTCAATACAGGCTGTTGCAGGAGTATGGCGCATCCGTCCAGTTCAACTCTTTGCCTTTTTACAAAGCTTGTTGGCTGACTGCAGAAGACAAGTCAAAGTTGGATGAATTTACCCGGTTCAAAACTGCGAACACGGTGATCGACAAAGACGGACATGTGGTTTATCTTGCCCAAAGCGACTGGTTCCTGAATACAGAAATTGCCAACAATCCAGGGATTCAGTTTCATTTCAGTTCGGAAATTCACAAATAATTATCGCTAAACCCCTGTATAATTAAACGGCGTAATCCGCTTCAGCTCTGCCTTTACAGTGGCTTTTACTTTGAGCGTGGCAATAAATTCGTGGATTGTTGTCTTGTCGATGGTTGTTTTACCTCTTGTCAACTCCTTCAAAGCCTCATATGGCTGTGGATAGTTTTCCCTTCTCAAGATGGTTTGGATGGCTTCTGCCACCACAGCCCAATTCCTGTCCAGGTCTGCCCGGATGGCATCTTCATTCAATACCAGTTTTGACAGGCCCTTGTTGATGGAGTTCAATGAAATCATGGTATGCGACAACGGGATGCCAATGTTTCGGATCACCGTTGAATCAGTCAGGTCTCTTTGTAGCCTTGAGATAGGCAGCTTTGCAGAAAAATGTTCAAAAAGAGCATTGGCTATTCCAAGATTGCCTTCAGCATTTTCAAAATCGATGGGATTGACCTTATGTGGCATGGCCGAAGAGCCGACTTCGCCTTTCCTGGTCTTTTGTCTGAAATATTCCATGGAAATATAGGTCCATACATCCCTGCAAAGGTCAATCAGGATGGTATTGATCCTTTTGATGCCATCAAAATGAGCAGCCAGGTGGTCATAATGCTCAATTTGTGTGGTGTATTGCTGGCGTTGAAGCCCCAGTTTGCTCTCACAAAATGCATTGGCAAACCTTACCCAGTTGGTTTTGGGATAGGCCACCACATGGGCATTGAAATTGCCCGTTGCGCCACCAAATTTACAAGAGTAAGGAACCTGGTTCAGCAAGGAGAGCTGGTCTTCAATCCGCTCGACAAATACCATAATTTCTTTGCCAAGATTGGTTGGAGAAGCCGGCTGGCCGTGGGTTCTGGCCAACATGGGAATGTTCTTCCAGCTGCTGGCCAGTTTCCTGAGCGAAAGACTGAGGTTGCTGATGGCAGGTAGGTACTCGTTTTCCAAGGACTCTTTCCACATCATCGGAACAGCTGTATTGTTTACGTCTTGTGAGGTGAGGCCAAAATGAATGAATTCTTTTAAATCACCCAATTCGTGTTTTTCCAACTCTTTTTTCATGTAGTATTCCAGCGCCTTCACATCATGGTTGGTCACCTTTTCCAGGTTTTTGATTTCCATGGCGGTTTCAGGACTGAAATCGAGGTATATTTTTCTCAGCTTGTTTGCATTGGCTGCGCTCAGGCTGAATATTTTTTTCTGTGAAAGGGCGATGAAATACTCTGTTTCAACCCTCAATCTGTACTGCATCAGTGCGAATTCTGAAAAATATGCTGAGAGAACCTCTACCTGTGAACGGTAGCGGCCATCAATAGGAGAAATGGCTGTAAGTGTATTGAGTTCCATTGTAAGGCTTAATTGGTGTAAATTTGCGGCTAAATTACGTCAATATCTTGGAAAGGAAAATAAGGATAGGTGCAGTGAGTTATTTGAATACAAAGCCATTGCTGTATGGTTTAGAGCATGGCCAGTTGAGTGATCAAGTTGAGTTGGTGCTTGACTATCCTGCAAATCTGGTCAGGTTGTTGAATTCAAACCAAATTGACATAGGGTTGATACCCGTTGGCGCACTTCCTTCATTGGGAGATCATCAAATTATATCTGACTATTGCATTGGAACTGAGGGTGAAGTCGCTTCAGTGGCGGTGTTCAGTGAGGTACCCATGGAAGAGATTGATACAGTGTTTTTGGATTATCAATCCAGAACGTCTGTTCTACTTTGTAAGATTTTGTTTGAAAAACATTGGAACAAATCGGTTCAATTCATTGATGCACAAGACAATTCATATATTGAAAGGATAAAAGGGAATGTGGCGGGTTTGGTCATAGGAGATAGGGCACTGAGCATAAGGCATAGGTTTAACTATATTTATGATCTTGGCTTGGGTTGGAAAGAAATGACAGGCTTTCCCTTTGTTTTTGCAGTATGGGTAAGCAAACAGGAAATAAGTGGAGAATTCATTCCCTTGTTCAACGAAGCCAATGGAATGGGATTAAGCAAAATTAATTTGATAATCAATCACAATAATGAATCAAGTTACCCAATGGAGATGTATTTTCGGAAAAATATTTCCTATTTATTAACCGAAGATATGAGGGAAAGCATGAGGCTCTATTTGTCATTCCTTAAAAACATTTGATTGTTTGCTAATTTCATTCTCTCAAGAATGCGAATACCCTTGATAGA
>CANHSD010000046.1 GCA_947463105.1 Chitinophagaceae bacterium | reverse complement strand
CTGAGACTGCTTTTAAGATATAAGATAAATCCATCCTATCTCCCTGAAACCATTATCAGGATGCGACAGGGAGGCAAGAGCACCGCTTCGATCAACAACCGAATCAAGGCCAATCTTGAAGACCGCAAAGCATGGAAAATAAATGGCTTAAAACCTCATTTATTTACTTTAATTTTGAAGCCATTTAGGAAAATAAAACAATTCATTTCACATGGGTAAAGTTGCATTGGTAACAGGTGTTAACGGGCAAGATGGGGCATACCTCACAGAGCTTCTTTTGAATAAAGGATATACGGTGCATGGCATCAAAAGGCGTTCCTCCCTATTCAATACAGCACGCATCGACCATCTCTACCAGGACCGTCATGAAAAGGGGGTAAAGCTTACCCTTCATTATGGTGATCTTACTGATTCAACCAATTTGATCAGGATCATCCAGGAAACACAACCGGATGAAATCTATAACCTGGCTGCCATGAGCCATGTAAAAGTGAGTTTTGATACACCTGAATACACTGCCAATGCTGACGGCATTGGAACCTTGCGCATACTGGAAGCTGTACGTTTGTTGGGGCTTACCAAAAAAACAAAAGTGTACCAGGCCTCTACCTCTGAATTGTACGGACTGGTGCAGGAAGTTCCTCAAAAGGAAACCACACCATTCTATCCAAGGTCTCCTTACGCAGTTGCCAAAATGTATGCCTTTTGGATCACGGTCAACTACCGTGAAGCCTATGGCATGTTTGCTGTCAATGGTATTTTGTTCAACCACGAGAGCCCATTGCGTGGCGAGACCTTCGTTACCAGAAAGATCACCCGTGGGGTTGCAAAAATCGCCCTTGGCATGCAAGACAAGATTTACCTTGGAAACATGGATGCAAAACGCGATTGGGGTCATGCTAAAGATTACGTGGAGGCCATGTGGTTGATCCTGCAGCAGGATGTACCTGAAGATTTTGTGATCGCAACCGGTGTCACAACAACTGTTCGTGATTTCGTGAAGATGGCATTTGGAGAAGTTGGTATAACACTTGAATTCAAGGGTGAGGGATCCGAAGAAAAAGGATACGTTGTAGCATCAAACAACCAGGAATTTCCGGTTGAAATAGGGAAAGAGGTTGTGGCGGTTGATGCGGCATACTTCAGGCCTACAGAAGTGGATCTGCTGATTGGTGACCCGACAAAATCTAAAACAAAATTAGGATGGAATCCCAAATATAACCTTCCTATGCTGGTGAATGATATGGTGAGCAGTGATATAAGGTTGTTTCAAAGGGAGAAACTTTTGAAAGAATCAGGATTTGAAGTGAACCACCCACATGAATGAGTTGAAGAGGTTGAAGTCGGCCTTCGGCCTGTTGAAGAGGTTTAAGTATTTCCTTCAACCTCTCTCAACTTCTCACAACCTGTCTAAACTTTTCTTCAACCCCCTCAACTCCTTCAACTTTTCTCAACCTCTCTAAACCTTTTTTAACCCCTTCAACCCCCTCAGCACTTGAAAAAGGAATCCAAAATATTCATCGCCGGTCACCGTGGAATGGTAGGCTCGGCCATTCACAGGAAGCTTACCAGTGAAGGCTTTACCAATATCATCACACGTACATCTGCTGAACTGGACCTCAGGGTCCAGGAGTCTGTGAATGAATTTTTTGAGACGGAACGACCGGAATACGTATTTCTGGCTGCTGCAAAAGTGGGTGGAATCATGGCCAACATGACGTATCCCGCTGATTTCATCTACCAGAACATTGTTGTACAATGCAATGTCATCCATTCATCCTATGTAACGGAGGTAAAGAAATTGCTTTTTCTTGGATCCTCCTGCATCTATCCCAAACTTGCTCCTCAGCCATTGAAAGAGGAGTACCTGCTTACTGGTTTGTTGGAGCCCACAAATGAGCCATATGCCATTGCGAAAATTGCTGGCATTAAAATGTGTGATGCTTATCGTACCCAATACGGTTGCAACTTCATTTCCGTAATGCCAACCAATTTATATGGCCCCAATGACAATTATGACTTGGAGAAGGCCCATGTGCTTCCAACCTTGATCAGGAAGTTCCATGAGGCCAAGAAGAATGGTGATGCATCTGTAACGATTTGGGGCACAGGAAAGCCAATGCGAGAATTTCTTCATGCGGATGACCTGGCCGAAGCTTGTTGTTTTTTAATGGAGCATTATGACAACGAGGGCTTAGTGAACATAGGAACTGGGGAAGATGTAACCATTACCGAATTGGCATTGCTTATTAAAGAAGTCGTCGGATTTGAAGGGGAATTGCGCTACGATACCTCAAAGCCTGATGGAACTCCCAGAAAGTTGCTTGATGTTTCAAAATTATCAGGGTTGGGTTGGAAATATTCTACCCCTCTAAAGGCTGGCTTGGAAAAGGTATACGAGGAATTTAGGCAGCTGAACGGATAATTTAATTTTAGGGATTCTTCAACCCCCCAGTCTTAAGTAGACAAGCTCAACCCCTTAAACCTCTCAACACCATCTTCAGTTTCTTCACCAAAAAAAACCTCCCATCCTTTCCGTTTCATCAATTGAAAACGGATGTGCATTCTCATCTCATCCCCGGAATAGATGATGGTTCGCCTGATGCAGAAACATCAATAGCGTTGGTAAAGGGCATGATAGACCTGGGTTATGAAACTTTTACTGCTACGCCCCATGTCATGGAAGACATGTGGAGGAACAATACCGAGACCATCTCCAACGGTTTTGCTGTATTGAAGAAAGCAATGGATGACGAAGGCATCAACAATGAAGTGCGGATGGCTGCCGAGTATCTGGTGGATGGCAATTTTACACGTTTGCTGGAAGAGAAAGAAAAGCTGCTGACCATCCAAGACAACAAGGTCCTGATCGAAATCTCTTTTATCGAGCCTCCCCGGAACCTGAAGGAAATGATTTTTGAAATGCTCATGCAGGGGTATCATCCCGTTTTCGCGCATCCTGAACGGTATAATTTTTATTACAAGCGATTGGATGAACTGAAATCCATCAGGGATGCTGGTTGTATTTTTCAGTCGAATATTTTATCTTTTTCAGGCTATTATGGGCCAGCAGCCATGCAATGTGCAGAATGGATGGCAGATAAGGGAATGGTTGACCTACTGGGATCAGACCTTCATCACGAACGTCATTTGGATGCCCTGAGGTATTTGAAACTGACCAAAGCCTTGTCAAAAGTCATGGACCAGATGGCGAATCCGAACAATTCGGGTGTCGCTGTGTTATAAGGCCATGAACGCATTCACAATCAAAGACCTGGAAAACCTGACGGGCATCAAAGCCCATACCATCCGTATCTGGGAACAGCGTTATACTTTCTTGAGGCCCCAGCGAACTGATACCAACATCCGTTACTACAACAATGATGAGCTCAAGAAGATCCTGAACATATCCCTACTCAACAAATATGGGTTCAAGATTTCCCATATCGACAAAATGTCTGAAGAGGATATCCGCAACAAAATACTCAGCATCAATGATGTACATGCCCAACAAGAAAGGATTGTCAATGGGCTGATCCAGGGCATGATTGACATGGACCTGGAGGGATTTGAGCGGGTCCTTGAAGAGCAGATCCGTGCAAAAGGGATTGAAAAAACAATCCACCAAATTATTTTCCCTTTCATGGAAAGGATTGGGGTACTTTGGATTACAGGTCATATCAATCCAGCCCAGGAACACCTGGTTTCCAATATCATCAGGCAAAAACTCATCGTGGGCACGGAGGCTGTTAGCCCTATGTTCCAATTGAAAAAGACGGGTCTGCTTTTCCTTCCAGAGGGAGAATACCATGAACTTGGCCTGCTTTTCGTTCAGTACCTCCTGAAAAGCAGGGGTTTATATGTGTATTACCTCGGTTCCAATGTTCCGTTAGACGACGTTGAATATGTCGTCAAATACAAGCAACCTGATTTCATCTACACACACCTTACATCTGTGTCAAGCGTATTCAACTTTGATAAGTTCATCCAGCAATCGCTGAAACGCTTCAGTCAGACCCCTCTCATCATCTCTGGTCGCCTTGCTGCCACCTACGAGAACAAAATCCCCTCTCAAATTCATTTCAAACGCTCGCTTCAGGAGGTTACCGCCTTCATAACAGAGCTGGTGTAATTGCTGAAAATCAGCTGTTTAATATTTATTAAAAAATATTAAACAAAATTACTCTGCCGTATCCATGTTTTGTTTAATTTCACTTCATAAATAATTAAACAAAGCGATATGTCAACACAGGAATTCAATCAGCTTCTGCTCCAGAACTCAGAATACCTCCGGCCTTTTGCAGTAACCCTTACCAAGGACCAGGAAACCGCCAAGGACCTGCTGCAGGAGACCATGTTTCGCGCTTTGTCTAACCAAGAAAAATACAGTGTTGGCACCAATATCAAGGCATGGTTGTACACCATCATGCGCAACATTTTCATCAACAACTACCGCCGTAAGTCTAAGCAGAATACCATTTTTGACAACAGTCCCAATGAATTCCTGCTCGATCATAACCAGTCAGCAGTTCCCAATGGTGCAGAAACCTCCATGCGGATGAAGGATATCAACAAGGCCATTCATGAGCTCCCCAGCATTTTCAAACAGCCTTTCATGCTTTATTTTGAAGGGTACAAGTACCACGAAATTGCAGACATGCTTACTGAGCCGCTGGGTACCATCAAAAGCCGCATTCACTTTGCCAGAAGACTGTTGAAAAACCAAATCAGCAAGTTTTAACTTAACTTTCCAGCGTGGGAAAAAAAGCAATCGTCATTGGTAGCGGGTTCGCAGGACTCTCCGCTGCCTCATTCCTGGCCAAGGCTGGGTGGGAAGTGGAAGTTTTGGAAAAGCATGACCAACCAGGAGGCCGGTGCAGGCATTTCAAGACCGAGGGTTTCAGTTTCGACATGGGACCAAGTTGGTATTGGATGCCCGATGTGTTTGACCGGTATTTTGGATGTTTTGGTAAAAAAGTCTCAGATTATTACGAGCTGATCAGGCTTGACCCTTCTTATAGAATATACTGGGAACAAAACCAAATGGACGTTCCTTCTGATTATGCAGCATTAAAAAAAATGTTTGATCGGCTCGAGCCCGGTGCTGGAGAGCAACTGGATGCCTTCATGGCAGAGGCTGAATACAAGTACCGGGTTGGTGTCAACAAACTGGTCTTCAAGCCAGGACAATCGCTTTTTGAGTTTTTAGACAAGGAACTGATCGCAGGATTGTTCCGCCTGGATGTGTTCAACAACATCAAGTCTCATATCGGAAAATTTTTTAAGCATCCCCAGCTGCGTCAGATGATGGAGTTCCCTGTCTTGTTCCTGGGCGCTCTGCCTGAAAATACACCAGCACTCTATAGTCTCATGAATTATGCTGATGTGAAGCTGGGTACCTGGTTCCCCCGTGGAGGGATGTACAAGATTGTTGAGGGTATGCACAAGCTTGCTGTTGAGCAAGGGGTAACCTTTCATTTTAACCACAATGTTTCTTCGATCATTGTTGATAATGGCATTGCCAAAACTGTGGTTGCCGACAATGGAAAACAATTCCATGCCGATGTGCTGATTGGTGGTGCGGATTATCATTTTATAGAAACCAAACTCCTTGAAAAGCAGTACAGGAGCTATTCTGAAGAATATTGGGATAAGCGTGTTATGGCACCGGGCTGCTTGATCTATTACGTGGGCATCAATACAAAAATTCCTGACCTTCCCCATCATTCCTTGTTCTTTGATGTTCCATTTGACGCGCATGCAGCGGAAATTTACACCCATCCGGAATGGCCCAATGATCCGCTTTTCTATTTGAGTGCAACCTCCGTAACAGATCCTACCCAAGCACCCGAAGGATCAGAAAATCTTTTCTTCCTGATTCCCGTTGCAGCAGGGCTGGATGGGGATGACGAAAATACGAGGGATAGGTATTTTAACATCCTGAGTGAACGTTTGAAAGAAAGAACCGGTGTAGACATCAGAAACCATGTGGTGTATAAAAGGTCTTATGCGTATGCAGATTTTGTAAGCGACTACAACGCTTTCAAGGGCAATGCCTATGGTTTGGCCAATACCTTGATGCAGACTGCTATCCTCAAGCCATCTTGCAAAAGCAAAAAAGTGAAAAACCTGTATTATACCGGTCAGCTGACAGTCCCCGGGCCAGGAGTGCCTCCAAGCCTCATCAGTGGCGAAGTTGTTGCCAAATTGGTAGACAAGGAAAATGGTAAAGGAAAAACTGATGAATAAGCAATTTATCAGCAGAACTGTTGAACAAAATGAAGTTTTTCAAGGATATTGTTTAACTTGAAATGCAAAATAAGCATAATTTACCCCTACAAACATGATTGGAATCTTTCATAATGTTGCCCATGAGTGCAGTCGCATCACCACACAGCGCTACAGCACTTCATTCAGCAGTGCCATAAAACTGTTGCATAGCGACATTCAGGGTCCCATCTATGATATTTATGGTTTTGTACGTTTCGCAGATGAAATTGTCGATACATTTCATGATTTTGACAAGGAAACCTTGCTTGCCGATTTCAAACAAGATGCTTACGGGGCCATTGAAAAAGGCATCAGCCTGAATCCCATCCTGCAAAGTTTTCAGATAACTGTTAACAGATACAACATTGACCTTGCCTTGGTTGAAGCATTTTTCAAGAGCATGGAATTTGATCTCAACAAGGCCAAATATGATGCCCTAGGATACGCAGAATATATTTATGGCAGTGCTGAAGTTGTTGGGTTGATGTGTCTATATGTTTTTTGTGACGGAAACCAGCATGAATACGAGAAGTTAAAACCCGCTGCCCAATCATTGGGCGCTGCTTTTCAAAAAGTCAATTTTTTAAGGGATGTAAAAGCGGATTATCAACAACTGAACAGGGTATATTTTCCTGGTGTTGATTTCAACTCATTTACACACGAAATGAAGGAATCGATTGAAGAGGATATTGAAAATGATTTCCGCCTGGCCTACCAGGGAATCTTAAAACTCCCGCTGACAGCGCGTTTCGGCGTATACCTTGCGTACAAATATTACCTCAGTTTATTCAAAAAAATAAAGGCCGTCAAACCCCAGCGCATCATGGAAGAGCGCATCCGCATACCCAATTACCAAAAGGCCTGGGTGGCTGCTAAGGTGGTCATTCGCACCCAGCTAAATATGCTTTAGAAAAGTTAAAGCAGTTGAAGATTTACTTCAACTGCTTCAACTTCTTCAACTCATTTCCACAACTCCTCCATCACTTTCCCCCTCACGTTCAAGTCCCCGAATGTATTTTTTGCCGTTGGATGAACCCTGTTCGCCAACAAAACAAATACAATTCCTTTTTCCGGATCTGCCCAGGCACAGGTTCCTGTGAATCCAGTATGACCGAATGTTTTTGAAGAAATGTTGAGTGCCGGATAGGGTATTTTTCTGGTTGCATTGTCTTTCTCAGGTTTATCAAAACCAAGCCCGCGCCTGCTGATGTTGCTCTGGTAGGAATTGAACAGATCAATCGTTGCAGTAGAGAAAAATCTTTTTTCATTGATCACGCCCTTGTTCATGATGATCTCCATCAACACTGCAATCTCATAGGCATTGCTGAAAAGACCTGCATGGCCGGATACCCCGCCAAACATGGCTGCACCGGGGTCGTGCACATATCCTCTCACCAACCTTTCCCTGAAATAGGGATCCTGCTCTGTTGGGGCAATCGTTGATTTTTTCATGTACACAGTGGGGTTGAATCCTGTGCTCCTGAATCCAAGCGGTCGATAAAAATTGTTCCATGCGTACTGGTCCAATGACTGTCCGCTGACGGCCTTAACCACTTCTCCCAGAAAAATAAAATCGTTGTCGCTGTAGATATAGGGTTTCTTGCTATCCACAGATGAAGTAAGAATCCTGCTGATCATTGTATCCCTCCAATCCGTTCTCATGTAAAGGGAGTCATCAACCTTTACATTGTATTTCGCATTGTTGACTTTGCTGAAATAACCCGGCTTTGCCTTCATGGTAACACTGTCTGAAATCTCCTTGTAAAAAGGAATCCATGCCTTCAGTCCTGCCTGGTGTAACAATACTTCTCTCAAGGTAATATTGGCCTTGTTCGATCCCCTGACCCAGGGAATATAGTCGCCAAGGGTTCCATCCAGTCTGATCTTTTTTTCATCGTACAACTTCATGATAGAAAGGGTAGTCGCACATATTTTTGTGACAGACGCCATGTCATAAACCGATTCCTGCGTCACCTTTTCAGGAGCCTCATAGCTCATGTTGCCATAGGTTTTCTGCTCAATGATTTTGCCATTTTTGATCACCAGCAAAGCCATGCCAGGAGCGGCTTTCTGACGGATGGCATCCTGTATGATGGAATCAACTCTTGCCATTTTATTGTTTTCTACAGATGTTTTTTTGCCAGGGCTATAAACCTGCGCTGTGATTGCAGGCAATTTGATGCCAGTCCCTGCAGGCAAAGAAGCACAAACGCTGACGGGCAAAGAACCTTCTATCGGTAATGCACCACTGAGCATCTTTGCTGCAGCCTCATGAACGATGGCATCATCTTCATAACAAATCATGATGTTTTTGGCACCGCAAAAACTTTTTGCTGCATAAGGATTCCCAAAAATGAAAAGGGAGCTTGATGTTGATGCATTGACCGTGTTGACCAAACGAATCACTTCGTTGCTGATGCCAAAATTATTGGCAGGGAATCTCGGCAATTCATGCAGTGCAACAATGATTTTGTCATAGCTTTTAAGGAGACCCATCAGGCTGTCTGCAGCAGCTGCGGTTTTTGAATTATCGAACAGGAAAACATCAGCATTATAGTTTTTTCTTATCGCCGCAGCAAAAGCAGAGTTCCTGTTTTTACCAATTTCTAGAAGGGCATAATTGCCGAAAGATTGTCCTGTTTTGTTGATGCTTTCTGTTATGCCCATAGTTTGCATAAGGCCTGATGCTGATCTGCCTGCGGGCAAAGGAAAGGCTGTTTTGTCATCCAGTTTTGCCAGGGTTATGGCTTTTGCTGCAATCTCTTTTTTTAATCCATCTGTTTTTTCATTCAACCTTATCGCAAGGCCTTCAAGGGGAAGAGGCTTCCAGTTGGCCAGTCCTGTTTGGTATTTTGCTAACAACAGTTTTCTGACATGTTCATCTATTTGAGCCCATCCAAGCACGCCTTCGGCGATGGCACCCTTGACCTTTGAAATTGTTTTTTCAACATCGCCTGGAAGGCAAAGCATGTCGTTCCCTGCAATCAGTGATTCTACGCTGGAAGCCCCGTCGGGAAAGGCATTGGCAACCCCTTTCATTTCCAATGCATCGGTGAAAGTGATGCCTTTGAAGCCCATTTCTTCTTTCAAGAGTTTAGTTACGCTTTTTCGTGATACAGATGCAACCCTGTTGGTATTGCTGTCTATGGCAGGGATGAAAAGATGTCCAATCATGGCACTGCCTATCCCTGCGTCAAATATTTTTTGAAAGGGGTAGAGCTCCAGGCTGTCGAGTTGTTCCTTTGATTTGCTGATCACAGGCATGGCCAAATGTGAATCCACATCAACATCCCCATGTCCGGGAAAATGCTTGGCCGATCCCATTACGCCTTTGTCGCGCATGCCCAGCATGTATTGAATCCCCATGGATGCCACTTTGTATTTGTTCTCACCAAAAGAGCGATCGTTGATGACAGGGTTATTCGGATTGTTGTTCACGTCTACCACTGGAGCAAAATTCACCTGGATGCCCAGCTGCCTGCATTGTTCAGCCACCCAGCTGCCATACCGGTAGACCAGGGTGGTATCGCTCAAGGCACCAAGCATCATCATCCTGGGTAATCCCGCCACACTGTCCAGCCGCATGCCAACGCCATTTTCCCCGTCAATCGCCATCAGGATAGGTGTTTTGGCGATGGATTGTAGCCTGTTTACAATAGATGCCTGTTTTACTGGGGCACCCTGAAAAAGACAGATACCCCCGATATTGAATTTTCTGATATCCCGTTCCACTGTTGAGTCATAGAAAGTAACCGTCCTGGTTTTGCTGTCTATGGATGATAGCCTCACCATGATCAATTGTGCAATTTTCTCATCCGGAGACAATGTTTTCATGACACTATCTGCCCAGGCTGAGGCATTTTGGCCTTTTGAAACCAGTGAAAAAAACAAAAACAGCAGCGAAACAAGGGAAATTCTACTTCTCATACGTATGTCTTTTAGTAACTTCGTGCGTTGAAACTTTATGTCTTTTGTTGGTGTTAAGCCTCAAAAGCTTTTGCTTCACATTAAGGACTGTAAGTTATTATTTCTGAACCAAGCAACAATTGAAAAACCAATGAAATTACTTCACCCCCCCAGCCTTCGGCAGGTTTGCCAACCTCTGGTTGGCAAGCTCACCTCTCTCAACCTCTCTTAACTATCTTCAACCAACATGCCCAACCTCATCCAACTTCTCCCCACCCACATTGCTAACCAGATTGCTGCTGGGGAAGTCATCCAGCGTCCTGGCAGTGCGGTGAAGGAATTGTTGGAGAATGCTGTAGATGCAGGTGCCACAGAAATAAGGCTGATTGTTGAAGATGCCGGCAAGGCGCTTTTGCAAGTGATTGACAATGGAAAGGGGATGAGTGAAGAAGATGCAAGGAACTGTTTTGAAAGGCATGCCACCTCCAAAATTACAGGAATTGAAGATCTTCAGAAGATCAAGACCATGGGGTTTCGGGGGGAGGCGTTGGCTTCTGTTGCTGCAGTTTCCCAGGTATTGTTGCGCACCAGAAGGGAAGAGGATGAGCTGGGAACGGCGATAGAGATCGAGAACAGCAAGGTCCTGAAACAAGGCCCATGCAGCTGCAGTGTAGGCAGTTCCATCAGCATGAAAAATCTTTTTTTCAATGTGCCTGCAAGAAGGAATTTCTTGAAAAGCAATGTTGTTGAGCTGAAGCACATCACCGATGAGTTCATCCGTGTAGCCCTGGCTTTTCCCAATATTTTTTTCTCCCTTTCCAGCAATGGACAGGAAGTTTTTCACCTGGACAAGGGAAACTTGAAGCAAAGGGTGGTGCAGCTAATGGGAAATGCATATGGCACAAAGTTGGTGCAGGTGGATGAAAAGACAGACTATCTTGACATTACAGGGTTTATTGGGAAGCCGGAAACGGCCAAAAAAACCAGGGGTGATCAATACCTCTTTGTCAACAACAGGTTTGTGAGAAACGCCTACCTCAACCATGCCATCGTCAGCGCCTATGAAGAACTGATTCCACAAGGAAGTTTTCCTTTCTTTGCCTTGTATATCGATCTTGATCCTGCCAATGTTGATGTCAATGTGCATCCGACCAAACAGGAAATAAAATTCCAGGATGAGAAGCTGGTGTATGCATTCATCAAGTCTGCGATCAGGCATTCCCTGGCGCAATTCAGCATTGCTCCCGCAATAGATTTTGGATTGGATGCCGGAATGCAGCAGATGGATGCAATTTCAAAACCATTTACCCAGACACAGCAAGATGAAGTGAGGTCCAGTGGTTTGTACAAGTCATTTGTAAGCCGTAACCAGGCCCACCGTATTGAATCATCCAGCAATCTCAGCAGTTGGAGAGATTTTTTTGATCAGGCACCGAAGTCTCAACTGGCGGAGCAGTCAACTTTTCAGGATTTTCAACCCCACCCCGGCAGTCCTTATCAGCCTTCATCCAACAATGAGGTGCCAAGGGCACTGGGCGTAAATGGGCAATCATCCATTCACCAGATCCATCTCAGCTATATTGTTTTTGAGCAGCCCAATGGAATGACCATCATGCACCAGCAACTCGCACACCAGCAGGTGTTGTTTGAAAAATTCAATGCCAGCTGGCAGGGGAAGGGAATGACCATACAGCAAAATCTTTTCCCCATTGCCATCCAGCTCTCTCCGACAGATGCACAGCTGCTCCAGTCCATATTGCCTGATTTGTTGCACATGGGATATCAGCTGGAACCCTTTGGCAACAATGCTTTCCTCCTTCAGGGTAGTCCTGCCGACCATCCTTCCGAGAACAATCAGGCTGTGATTGAAATGATGCTTGAGGATGTAAAGGATGCAGCATCAACGTTGCACCATTCCTACAAAGAGAAGATTGCCAAAACCCTGGCCAGAAAACATGCGGTGAAAGCCGGCAAAAAATTGGATGAAATGGAAATGCTGGATCTCGTCGAACGACTCTCGCAATGTAAAAGCAACGTCACGCATTTTGATGGCAAATCCATCTATGTTGAAGTCAAGAATGATTATTTAAATGATATTTTCAGGGTCTAACTGCAACCCTTCAACCTCGCCTGCCTTCGGCAGGAAAACTCAACCTCCGTCAACAAAATTTCAACCCCTTCAACGATCTCAAAGTCCTTCCAAAAACCCCTCAATCCTCTTCCTCAACACCGCCCCAGATGCATTGTGGTTGTTGATCATGATGGAGAACGTAAGCCATTTTTTATCTTTCGAATAGACATATCCACTCAAACAAACCACCCCAGTCAACGAACCTGACTTTGCATAAATGAAAGGGCCATTCTTAGATTTGTACATCCTGAGTGTGCCTGTGCCAGCGCGTGCAAAAATACCTGTAATCCTTTCCCATGGTTGTTCTGCCTTGATTTTGTTCAACACCTTGATCATGTCTTCTGGAGTAAACTGGTTGAAGCGGCTGAGGCCGCTACCATCCACCCATCTGGGCGTTTGCGGCAGGTCTGAAAGGTCTTTTTTCAACAGCTCCTCGATGATGGCAGACTCGTCCATTTTTTTCAACAATACCTGACTGACCATTTCCAGACATTGGTCCGCGTAAAAATTGTCACTGCGGTACATCATGTTCCTCAGCAAGGTATCTGTCGGTTGGGAATAAATGGTCTCACTGAATTTTCCTTTGGCCGCATTGACCAGGGCCTCACTGGCAATGCGAATCTCCTTGTGTAGGGTATCTTTCAAGAGTTCCAGGCCAGTGATGTTACCATTGGTGATGTAGGGCACAGCCACTGTTGCTTGCTTTTCTTTTCCCTCAAACAATTGAAATGCATTGCTGCTCTGGTTTCTTTGTACCGAGAAACTGTTTCTCGATTTTCCAAAATCAACAGGCCAGTTCACTTCCGGGTTGGAGTAAACAAACAAATCAATGGTATCTCCTGAATAGGTTGGATTTTCTTTTTTGGATTTTTGTTGGAACCACTGGATCTGGTTTCCGTAAACAGGGAATGCACTCCGCTCAGTCATATACTCTTCTGAATAGTCATCCCAGCTCCATCCCATGCCAAGGGCCTTGCTGTTCCAGTTGTTGTTCAACAAGTAAAGGGGTTTCTGGATCGATTTTAGTTTCTCCAATAAAGGTTGACGGGAAAATTCAGGATGAAGAAAGCTTGGGTCACCAGTAGGTGTTACCAAAACGGCAGTATCCATATCTGTGAGGATGGCTGCAGGCAGTTTGTTGGGCAAATGCTTCATTGCTGCATAGGCACTGAAGATCTTGGTATTGCTGGCCGGTGTAAAGAACTTGTCTGATTGGTATTGGTAAAGGAATTTTCCTGTTTCAGGATCCTGAACGGCAATGCCCACATGGGCCTGCAACAGGCTTGAATCCCTGATCAGCAAAGCATTCGCGGCCTTCCCGATTTTTTGTTGCATCGAGCAAGCCCCCAAAAGAAATGGTAATACCGCAATAACAAAAGGACGCATTATTGATATACGCATAAACATTTATTTAAACTGCTTCAACCCCCCAGCCGAAGGCTGGCAAGTTCAACCCCCCAGCCGAAGGCTGGCAAGTTCAACCTCTTCAACCACTCTAACTCCTCTCCTGCAACCTCAACCACCTTTCCGGAATCTCATTCTCACCTGCCATATTGAAATCGTTGAAAGAGCAAGGCACGTATTTCCCATCAGGCATCATCATCCACCACCTTCCGGTTTTTCTGCTTTTGATGAAGGTACTTTCAATCGCAGCAAAAGCAAGATGGCATTCAATGAACATTTCCTTGTCGTCCAACTTTGCTTCGGTTCTTCCAAAATGAAGACCATCAATATAGTACCATAACATTTGCGAAACCTGCTTGGCAAGGTTGTTGAATGGGTCCTGCTGTTGGTTGTAGCCATAAATGCCAACGGCTTTCATGTTCTCATTCATGCCCGCATAGCGCATGAGCGTGCAGGCCTCTTCTCCATTGAAACCATTGGGGCTGCTGCCTTCCCAGAAAGTAGCCGATCCAAGGGCGGCCAAATCAAAACTCATGAAATCGCTGCTGCGGATGGCAGGCTCCATCTCTTCAATGTTCTCTTTCACTTTGCCCAGCCGGTAGCAATCAAACCTTAGCTTGTCCATGGTCTCCAGCATGTGCGGATGAACATAATAACTCTGGAAACCGATATGGTTGTAGTGACGGATGAAATTGGGTTCGCCGGTGAGCATCTCCATCAGAAATTTTTTCGATTTCACCGGATTGTCAATTGAGAGGTCGATATAGGCATCAATGCCTGTGGCTTCAATGATTTTCCCCATGCTCTGGTATGCCTCATATACCGCAAGGGTAAGGTCATGAGATCCTCCAAGCAGAATGAATGTTTTTCCGTTCTTGATCAGTTCTTCTGCAACCGTCTTCACAGCAGCATAAGTATCAGAGAGGCTTTCACCTCTTTTGATGTTGCCAATGTCTGCGATCCTGATATCCTTGTGCCAAAAATAAAGGGCGTAAAATTCTTTCCTGATCCTGTTGATTCCTGCAAGGTCTGCAAGGTTTCCGTCACCCCGCAGGTCGTCACAACCGGCAATCACAATATCCGTATCGGTAAGATCAGGGAATTCATCTGCATACATGCCCAGTGATCTGCCCATCTGCCCTTCTTTTATTTCATCATCTCCCGTAATTGCTGACAAATAAATGGGCTCAAGAAAGTCAGTAAGGCTGTAAAATGACATGCAGTTAAGTTTAGGCAAACCTACTGTAAACTGATGATAATTTCCACCATATAGACTAAAAAACTGCGTTGTCGGGCCATCTGAATGAAGCGTTGATTTGTTATCTTCGCAGGATGGAAGAAATTCTCAGTCAGGTCAAGGCATACAGTGAAGAGATTACCAGTTTCACTGCAAAGGATGCGGATTCACTTGAGCAGTTCAGGATCAGGTTCCTTGGGGTAAAGGGAATCGTGAAAGCGATGATGGGGGAAATGAAAAATGTTCCAGTTGATCAGAAAAAGGAATTCGGTCAAACCATGAACGGGTTCAAGCAATTGGCAGAAGAAAAATTTGCCACTG
>CANHSD010000045.1 GCA_947463105.1 Chitinophagaceae bacterium | reverse complement strand
TTGCCGCTGGTATTGACAAGTCTTCCAGTGCTGGGAATCAATATCATCAACAATATTTGGTTTGAGGTTTTCATGATCCTGCTGGCTGCTGCCATTGGAAGCTATTCGCTTACCCATGGATACAAGAAACACCATCACCACAAGCAAGCGCTTATCATTTTTGGGCTGGGAATCCTGATGCTGATCCTTAAGCAGCTTTTTCATCCTTACCAGCTTTGGTTTCTGGTCCCCGCCATGCTCTTGATTGTATCCGCCCATTACATCAATTACCGCCAATGCAGAAAAGCGGACAATTGTCATGCAGACGACTGCAAGCACTGATCATACAGCTAAACGCAATGCAGCAATTCAGAAATGAATCTGTAAATTGTACCCATAAAAATTAAGGGATGACGTCAAGAAGGGATTTTATTCAGCAAATGGCATGGGTTGCGGCAGGTTCATTTTTTATCAACGATGCACTGGCACTCGGGGGGGTAAAAGACAAAAAAATTGGCGTTCAACTCTATACGGTTCGGGATGACATGGCCAAAGACCCTAAAGGAACCCTCAAACAAATTGCAGCCATGGGATTTGGTGAAGTGGAGAACTTCGGATACAACGGCAAATTCTTTGGGATGGAAGCCTCCGAATACAAAAAAGTATTGGATGAATATGGTCTTGTTGCCCCATCTGGTCATTATCTCTATGGTAATTTCGGCAACAAGCAAAACCCTGGAACCGTTTTGTTTGGATGGGAAAAAGCAGTAGCCGATGCCAAAGCCATTGGACAAAACTATATGGCGATTGCCTTTCTGATGCCAGAAGAAAGAACCTCGATTGCAGACTATAAAAAAATTGCTGCTGACCTGAACAAAGCCGGCGCCATCTGTAAAAAAGCAGGCATCCAGCTCTGCTACCACAACCATGATTTTGAATTCCAGGAACTGGAGGGACAAATTCCTTTCGACATCCTGGCCAAGGAAACCGACCCAAGCTTGGTAAAGTTTGAACTGGACCTGTTCTGGGTATCAAAAGCAGGCAAAGATCCCATAGCATTGTTCAAACAGCACAAAAGAAGGGTTGCCCTCTGGCATGTCAAAGACATGGACAATACACCCAATAAGAATTTTACTGAAGTGGGAAGTGGTGTCATTGATTATGCAAAGATTTTCAAACACGCCAAAACCGCTGGCATGAAACATTTCTTTGTTGAGCAGGATGTTTGCCCTGGTGCTCCCCTGGACAGCATTCGAAAGAGCATCGCTTACATACAATCAAGCCTCCTGAAAAACCTTTAAGGATGAAAACTTTCAATTATATTTTTTCCGGACTTTTTGTTGTTTTTGCATTGTTGCAAATCAATGATCCCGATCCTTATTTATGGATTCCTATTTATGGCTATGTTGCCCTTGTTTGCTTTCTTGATGCAAGAGGTAAATATGATGCCTTTGCCCATATTGGTACGCTGATTTTTTGCTTATTCTTTGGGTTGAAGTTACTGCTGGCAAGAGATGGCGTAATGTCTTGGTTCAATGAACATGAGGCCGAAAGCCTTGTCCAGAGCATGAAAGCAACAAAGCCCTGGATCGAGCAATCAAGAGAGTTCGGCGGACTGCTGATCATTTCAATTGTTATCACCATCAATATTGTCGCCAATAAAAAAAGCCGGAGCTGATTCAACTCCGGCTTTTTTATAGTGATGCATGTATTATTTTTTGGGAACCAGCTTCATCGAGATGATGGCCAGCCTGTTCGTTTCCTTTATGTCCATTCGCTCAACTTTCATGTAGAGTTTTCTTTCGCCCGGCACCACGTTTTGCAACTGAAGTTCTTTCGTGCTGAACATGGTGCTTGAATGGTTTTCCAATTTGAGCGATGCAATCTTGGGTCCATTGGGGCTATCCTGGTGCAGGCTGATCTGGTAGCCCTTGATCAGTTGTGCGGGAATGCCATACCCGAATTCAATGGTGCCAATGCTTTCCAAATCAATATTTGAAAACTCCAACCATCCATTGTTGCCCTGGCTGATGTTCAGAAATGCAGCACGGTGTTTGTTCCAGTCCTTTATTTCAACCCTTAAATTCCCACTGTTGCTTGGCATGTTCACCAATGCACTTTTGAGTGAAACAGAACCCACCGCACTCAAAGGCTTGATTCCTGCGCCGCCCTTGTCTGTATAAGTGGCTGTGATCAACATCAGGTTGCCGGTACCCATGTCATTTTCTGAGGGTGTGATGGTTCCCTTTGAAGGAAGGGAAGGAGTCTCTTTTTTGTTCAGGCTCAATACCCAATCAACAATCATTCCTGCCTCTTCTGGTTTCAGGTCTGGATGGGCGGCCATGGCCACTTCGCCCCAAACACCGCTTCCGCCTTTGATGATTTTATTGGTGAGGTAGGCCCTTGCCTTTGCATCCCCTTCATATTTCTCTGCAACCATTTTATAGGATGGTCCTACAGACTTCTCTGCTTCTTTATGGCAGGCCTTGCAATCAAGGGTTGCCGCCAGGCTCTTTCCTTCCATGATCGAAGTCATCACCTGGTGTCCAACCACCTGTGCTTTGTCTGGTCCGTTCAGGTAATCAACTTTTACATAAATCGATTTTTTATCCACTTTATCTGTAGAACCATCTTCCTTGTCTTTCACATTGACTGTATAAGGTACTGGCTGACCAGGAAAATAAAATTTGTTTCCGGCATCCAATGTTACACTTACTTCAGGTGCTTCGTTTCCTGCGTAAACCTTTATTACTTCGCTCCTGGTAACACCTCCCTTTGCGTCTTTCACTTCAACATAGATGGCATATTCGCCCGCTTTGGTGAAGGTGAATGAGGCGTTGGGGGTGCTTGCTGGTGGACGAACGGAAGCTCCAAAATGCCAAACGTAAGTCAAGGCATCATTGTCTACATCGACTGAGCCAAGGGCATCTGCTTTGACGGTAAATGGAATGCTGCCTGAAAGTTTAGGCACATTGATTTTTGCCTTGGGAGCCCTGTTGCCTCCATTGTAATCAATTCTTGATATCGCAGCATCTGGGTTTTTGCTGAACCATCCTGAACCGTATTCAAGTACATAGAACCTTCCATCAGGGCCAACCTCAACATCAATAGCACTTTTGAACTTAGTAGATTCCATGAAAGGCTCCATTTGTTGATAATTGCCTTCTGCATCCATGGTCACCATTTTCATCCAACCCCTGATCCATTCGTAGAACAAGAGCTTCCCGTTGAAGTAGTCAGGATATCTTGTAGCCTTGGGATAGAACTCGGAATAATAAACCGGGCCTGCCATGGCATTTCTTCCTCCAGTGCCCACTTCTGGAAATTCAGATGAGGCCGCATACGGATACCAGATGAAGGCAGGACTTACCGGAGGCAATTCCTGTAAACCAGTATTGTTTTTGGAGAAGTTCATGGGTTTTTTAGGGTCGAAGAATTCACCCACTTCGCCTGTTTCATAGTTGAACTGGCGGTATGGATAGTTGTTGCCAATGAACAGGGGATAACCAAAATAACCTGCCTTGCGCGCCTGGTTCAACTCATCATATCCTCTTGGTCCTTTTTCGTCTGGCTTATCATTTCCTGCATCAGGACCAACATCACCCCAATACAAAAAACCCGTTTTTCTGTCAACAGATATCCGGTAGGGATTTCTCGTACCCATGGCATAGATTTCTGGTCTTGTCTTGGGTGTGCCTGGAGGAAAAAGATTTCCTTCAGGAATAGAATAGGAGGCGTCTGGGTTTACCTTAATGCGCAAAACCTTACCCCTCAGGTCATTGGTATTGCTCGACCCCCTTCTTCCATCAAATTGCTCAAATCCTTCCCTGTTGTCCATTGCGCCAAAACCATCCAGGATGTATTTTGAATTGGGTTGGTTGAAAGGGGTTGTATTATCACCGGTGGAAATAAACAGGTTTCCATCAGGGCCGAATGTCAATGAACCTCCGGTATGGCAACAGATCTTTCTTTGTGAAGCAACATCCAATACCTTTTTTTCGCTTTTTAAGTCGAGTTTGCCATCCTTGAAAACGAAACGGGACAACCTGTTGGCCGCGGTATCGTTTGTGGCATAGAACATGTAGATATAGTTGTTTTTCGCAAAGTCAGGATCGGCGGTGATGCCAATAAGTCCTTCTTCTGCATTGATGCCCTGAACACCAGACTTGGAATAAAGATCAAATTTGGCAACCTGCGTTACTTTCTTTGTGGTATTGCTGTAATGCATTACCTCGCCTTTTCTTTGTGTAACGAGGATATCAAAATTGGGAAGGATGGCCATTTCGGTTGGCTCATCAAAAACGCCCCCTGCCAAAACATTCTTGGTGAAACGGTCTTCGTCTGGCACGAGCATAGACTTTGCCTTGGTATAATCCTTCTTTGTGTTATTGCCGATCGCATACTTGATGCCACCCAGTATATGCTTCAGAAAAAGGGGATCAGCAAAAGATTCGTTGGTATGACCAAACTCAGTGTAGTAAGCCCTTCCGCCATCAAAGTCGTGGTACCATGCCATGGGATGGCTCTCTCCATTTTGACCGCCTTCGTATGATTTTTCATCAATGCTGATCAAGATATTCACTTCTTTTCCTGGCACCACCTTGAAGTTGTACCACTCATCATAACGCTCCCAAATCGCAGGAAGGTGTGATGTGCTGATATGGGTCCTGTCGTGTACAATCAGTTTTGCATTCTGTTGTTTGGGGTGGTTCTTAAAATAGGCACCAACCAATTTCCCATACCAGGGCCAATTGTATTCACAATCGCTTGCCGCATGAATACCCATGTATCCTCCACCCGATTGGATGAACCTTTCAAAGACAGCCTGTTGTTTTGGATTAAGTGCATCGCCGGTTGTGTTCAGAAAAACAACAGCCTGGTATTTCTTCAGGTTCTCTTCCTTGAATACTTGGGCATCTTCGGTGGTATCAACCGCAAATCCGTTTTCTTTTCCCAATTGCATGATGGCTGTTTTTCCAACGCCAATGGATCCATGCCTGAAGCCTGAGGTCTTTGAAAATACCAAAACCCTGGATTGTGCATTGGCGACAACAATCAAACAGCAATTCAACAACAATAACAATAAGACTCTTCTCATAATGGTCAAGTTATAAAGTATATAAGAGGTATAAATTTAACGATTAATCCGGCGAAATAAAAAACGCCACATGGTTCATGCGGCGTTTTAGAAAAATTGAGTGATGCGGTTTTACAGTTGTTTGATCTTGATGTTCCTGAACCATACAAGATTACCATGGTCCTGCAATGAAATTTTTCCTTTGCTGTACTTGGCAAATCCAGGCCAGTTCTTGAACTTAGACCCTGCAACCAGCTGGTTGAATTGATCGTCGCCAACGGTTGTGGTTACAACGGTTTCTCCATTAAGTTTTAGTGTGAGTGATTTGTTCACATAAATGACTTCAGCGTGGTTCCACTCCATGGCGGGTTTCACGGTTTCCCTGTTGCACTTGATCAGGTCATACAAATCACCAGCCCTGTGCCTTGGGTTTTTGGCATCACCGGCTTTTTCATTGTCCAACACCTGCATTTCCATTCCGGTAGCGTAAGAGGACTTGAATTTAGGGTCTTCATGCACACCAAAGATGATTCCGCTGTTACCGCCTTCTGAAATTTTCCACTCCAAACTGAGGTGATAGTTTTCGTATTCAAGGTCGGTTGTAAGGTCTCCACCCCTTTTAAGACCTGGTTTCTTATTCTTATCTACATCGCAATACAGCACACCATCTTCTACTTTCCATAATTCTCCGGTTGCATCATTGTTGTAAATATGCCATCCGTTCTTTGTCTTTCCGTCAAAAAGCTTTTTCCAGCCTTTTTTGGCATTGTTCTCCGGCTTGGGTCCGTCAGTAGTGGGTGTTGCTGAAAGCAACAGGGCAGCAAAGGCAATCGTTAAAAGGGATTTCATTGTTGTTATTTTTTCATTGACAAGATATACTCTACCATTGCTGAGGCATCATCAACACTAAGGTTAGGATGACCTGCCATTGGGATTTCACCCCAATTGCCCTGACCGCCTTGAAGTACTTTTTCTGCCAGCATTTTTACATTTTTAGCATTGTTCTCATATTTCTTGGCCACATCCTGGTAGGCGGGTCCAATCAATTTTGCATCATCCTTGTGACAGGTACGGCAATCTGAGCCTGCAATAAGGGCCTTGCCATCTTTTTTTGCTACGGCTTTCGTCTCTTCCTTGGCAGGCTCCTCGGCTTTTGCTGTTGCTTCTTCCTTTACAGGAGCCGAAGTCTCTTCAGTTGTTGCATTGCTGATGGGCTTTGTTTCCGTTTTTTCTTCTCTTCCGCCACAGGCATAAATCCCTGCAGCGATTACCATTGTGAACAGTACCTTTTTCATTTTGTGTAGTTGTTTTGTTATCATGAAAATTATCAAATGCCTAAAATTCTCTTGTTCAGCTCCTCGTTGCTGCCGGTTCCTGCAAAATCATCAAATGCTTTTTCTGTAACCCTGATGATCTTGTCTTTGATGAATACAGCACCTTCTTTTGCCCCATCCTCAGGATGTTTGATGGCGCATTCCCATTCCATAACGGCCCAACCGCTGTAATCGTATGCAGTGAGCTTGCTAAAGATGGCAGAAAAATCAACCTGTCCATCGCCCAAAGAACGGAACCTTCCGGCACGGTCCACCCAATTCTGGTAGCCGCCATATACGCCCTGCTTTCCCGAAGGATTGAATTCTGCATCCTTCACATGGAACATTTTGATACGCTCGTGGTAGTGGTCGATATAGCTGAGGTAATCAAGACACTGCAACACGAAGTGGCTTGGATCATAAAGCAAGCAAGCCCTTTTGTGGTTGTTGGTTTTTTCGAGGAACATTTCATAGGAAATGCCATCGTGCAGGTCTTCTCCGGGATGAATTTCATAACAGAGATCAACCCCGTTCTCGTCGAATACATCCAGGATGGGCGTCCATCGCTTGGCCAGTTCGGTGAATCCTGTTTCTACCAAACCTGCTGGCCTTTGTGGCCAGGGATAGACGGTATGCCAGAGCAGGGCTCCACTGAAAGTAGCATGGGCATTCAATCCAAGATTCGCTGATGCCTTGGCGGCGTATTTGAGCTGTTCAACAGCCCAGGCTGTTCTGGCCTTGCTGTTGCCGCGCACGTTTTCAGGAGCAAACCCATCAAATAATTCGTCATAGGCAGGGTGAACTGCCACCAACTGACCTTGCAGATGGGTTGACAATTCTGTGATCTGCAGGCCTGCTGCCTCCACAATTCCTTTCACCTCATCGGCATAGGTCTTGCTTTCAGCGGCTTTCTGCAAATCAATGCACCTTGGATCCCAGGTGGGAAGTTGAACACCCACAAAACCCAGGTCAGCCGCCCATTTGCAGATGGTTGACAGGTCATTGAAGGGGGCCTTATCTCCCATGAACTGGGCAAGGAATATTCCGGGACCTTTTATCGTTTTCATTCTCTTTATTTTAATTATACCGTGTGTGGAGTCCATTTTTCTGATGACTGGGAAGAAAGCACCACGTTGTCAATAAAGGCCATGCCGCGGATACCATCCTCAACACCAGGGAAATCGAGCATTTCAGCCGTTGGCGTTGTTCCATCAATATGCGCTCCCAGGGTCAATGAAAAATTCCTGTAAATGTTGGCGAAAGCCTCCAGATAACCTTCCGGATGTCCTCCTGGGGTCCTGGAATTATGGACTGCAAAAGAGGAAAGCCTGTCGGCATAATTGCCGCCTGCCCTGTAGATCTGTGTGGGTTGATCCAGCCATTTCACCAGCATGGTATTGGGCTCGTGTTGGGCCCATTCGATGCCGCCTTTTTCACCATAAACCCTGATCTTGAGTGCATTCTCTTCACCAGCAGCCACCTGGGAGGCCATCAATACTCCTGCCCCTCCGTTTTCAAACCTGAGCAAGACATTGCCATCATCATCCAACATCCTGCCTTCCACCATCACATTGAGGTCTGCGCAGATCTGGGTAATCTTCAGGCCTGTGATATATTCTGCCAAATGAGCCGCATGTGTTCCAATGTCTCCCATGCAACCGCTTTTTCCGCTGCGCTTGGGATCCGTGCGCCATGCCGCCTGGGCATTGCCTTCTCGCTCGGTGAGCTTGCTCAGCCATCCCTGTGGATATTCCACCCAAACCTTGCGGATATTGCCCAGCTTGCCTTCCTTCACCATTTGCTTGGCCTGCTTAACCAGGGGATATCCAGAATAGGTATGGGTAAGGCAAAGGATGCGACCCGTTGCCTCTTGTATGCGTTTTAACTCCAGGGCCTCCTCCAAAGTAAAGGCAATGGGCTTTTCGATGACCACATGAAAGCCATGCTCCATGGCCATTTTGGCCGGCGCGAAATGGGCAAAATTGGGTGTAACAATGGTCAAAAAATCCATGCGCTGGTCTGCTGGCAATTGGCTTTCTTTGGTGATCATCTCCTCAAACGTGAGGTAGATCCTGTCTTCTGCCAAAAAAAGCGACTCACCTGAATCTTTGGCAATGTCTGGGTTGATGCTCAATGCGCCACAGACCAATTCAATGAGGCCGTCCATTCCAGCAGCATGGCGGTGAATGGCTCCGATGAAGGCATCTTTGCCGCCGCCAACCATACCCATTCTTAGTTTTCTGTTCATGTTGGTTGATTGAAAAATGTCAATAAAAATGAGCTTTAAAAATAATGAATTTAGCGCTACAATGCTTCATTATTTGGTCTTGTTTCCAAGAAATCATGCTCGGTCTCGACGTGTATCATTTTAAAATAAAAAAGAGGGGACAATTGCCCCCTCTTTGAAGATCATAGAATGGTATGGTTACGCTTTTTGTGTCTTCCTGGAGTAAATATATAACCCAACGAAGGCAACGATAAGGATCGCAGGAAACAGGAGCATGTTGGAAAGGGTAGACTGACCTGCAGCAAGATCAGCAGCATCGCCCACCAATCCACTTGCCTCAGCCACCGTCTTGTTTTTTTGGATCCATCCGCCAATCACAGGCTGGAACATAGAAGAAGAGAACATGCCGATACCGCCCATGATGGAAAGACCAAGGGCGCCGGTTTGTGGAAGCGACTCAGCAATAAAGCCAAGCATGTTGGGCCAGAAATAACAGATGCCCAATGCATATACAACTGCTGCAACATACAATGCCGCGCCACTCATGGTGCTCAACATGTAGATACCAACCACGGCAAATACAGCAGAACCCAAGAGAACTCCAACAGTGTTCAATTTATGGATCAATGGTCCGGCAAAGTACCTTCCCACCGCCATCAAACCGGTAACCAGGGCCAGGATCAACATCGGACTTGCGCCTGCTTTGGCAAGGATGGGTCCAACCCACTGTTGTGGACCGAATTCAGAGATGGCTGTAAGGGCCATACAAGCGGCCATGAACAAATACAATGGGTTCAACATTGCCTTAAAGTTGGCAACCGGAGAACTTGCTTCAGCCTTGGGCTGAGGAAAGCTTTGGCCCCAGAACATGATGGCATAGATAACAGTAGGCACTAGGATTACCCAGATCTGTGCCTGCCAGGGGAGGCTTGCGTCAGTCATGAATTTTGAAATCAGCGAACCCAATACGATTCCACCTGGGAACCACATGTGAAAGCGGTTCATCTTGCTGCTGAACTCATTACCCGTATATGCATCTGCAATCATAGGATTACAGGCCGCTTCTGTACAACCATTGCCAATGCCTATCAACAACGTTGAAATCAACAATACATTATAGCTGCTGGCGTAGATCGTGGTCAGGATACCAATGGCGTGTGCAATGAACGCCACCTGCATGATCAATTTTGGCCCAATTTTAGCATAAAAAATTCCACCGAGGATCATGGAGATCGGAAAACCGAGGAACCACATGGAGTTGATTGTGCCGAGCTGAACGGTATCCAGGCTTAATTCAGTTCCAAGCTGGGTGAGGATGCCTGCCCTGATACTGAAAGAGAAGGCTGTTGTAATGAGCGCAAAACAGCTCGCCAAAAAAAGACGGTTTGCATTGATGGGCTGAGTCATTGTAAATTTGGTTTGGTTAAAGGTTTAATGAAATTTTCCGCTTCAAGCTAATAAATCTTGCAGAGCTTGCCAAGATTTGATTTATATTTTTTGATCTTTTTTTAATTTGTTCAATGAATTTTTGACAATTAACTTATTTGTGTTTCAGGTGATTTGCTATATTCGCCCTACTAGTCAAGCTTAAAAAACACCTCAATCACCTGTTGAATGAAAACATTTACGTTCAATCTCGACTTTATCGAGGATCTCTACTCCTATGGTCTTGTGTTCGCTGCCGGAGAGTTGTTTCAATTCATGTCTGATGAATTAAAAAAGGGGAATGCCGTAATCTTGGTAAGAAATGCCAAAAATAACCAGCCTGAAACAAGCCAAACCATCATGGAAAAAGAAGCGTTGGATAGCATTCAAGCTACCATCAGAAACAGCCTTCCTCCCGTTGAAAACAGCCCGGTGGAATGATTTGTAACAGTATTGGGGCGCCGGGCATCTTTTAACACCTAATGCAGTTCAGTATAAATACTTCAATTGCCTAAAAATTCTCGGTATTGGTGCCAAAGTCTTGAAGTTGTCAATAATTTCACAAGACAAACGCCAACCATGAGAGCCATCAATATTGATCTCAGCGCCATTGAAAGACTTGTTGAGTACAAGCAAACTGCAGTAATCAACTCTATTTTCGATTATATCTCTTCAGAAATAAAAAGAGGAAACCCTGTTTTCTTTGAAAGAAAAAAGGAGAACGTAGTTCCCAGCAATATTTTTCACAGCGATCAAGAGCTGACTTCGTTTTATGACGATTTTCTTGAAGATAAAAAACCCTTTTTTTTACAGCACCTGCATGGATAATTAAAATTTGGGCTGCTTAAGTTTTTGAATCTGAATAGTTTCATTATTTTTAGGGATGAGTACTCCAACCCGAAGATCTGCCATCAAGCATCTTATGCTGGGATCCATCGCAGCCGGCACCATCAGTGCTGAATCTTTTGGCAATCCCATCATAAAAACTGAAACAATGGACAGCGGAAAGAAATTAAAAGGAAACATCAACCACTCCGCCTGTCGCTGGTGCTATTCAGGCATTCCATTAGAAACGTTCTGTCAATCTGCCAAAAAAATTGGACTGGTAGGCATCGACCTGGTAGGACCAAAGGATTGGGACATGCTCAAAAAATATGACCTCGTGTCAACCATGTGCAATGGTGCAGAAATCAACCTCAACGATGGTTTCAACGATACCAAGTTCCACGAAAAACTCATCAAGAACTATACTGAAATGATTCCGCTGGTGGCCAAGGCAGGATACAAAAACCTGATCTGCTTCTCAGGGCAGCGCCGCGGCAAGGACTCCGAAACGGGCCTGAACAATTGTGCTGCCGGATTGAAACAGATCACTGGCATTGCAGAAAAACACGGTGTTACCCTTGTGATGGAATTGTTGAATTCGAAAATCAACCACAAGGATTACCAGTGCGACAGGAGCGACTGGGGTGTTGAACTCTGCAAACGCGTCGGTTCAGAAAATTTCAAGTTGCTCTATGACATCTACCACATGCAAATCGATGAGGGCGATGTGATCAACACCATCAAAAAGCACCACCAATATTTTGCACATTATCATACTGGCGGCGTACCCGGTCGCAACGAAATCAATGAAACACAGGAACTGAATTATCCTGCCATCATGAAGGCCATTGTTGACACAGGTTACAAGGGCTATGTGGCCCAGGAATTCATTCCTACCTGGGATGATAAAATAGCTGCTTTAAAACAAGCGGTGCACATTTGTGATATCTAATATTGCTGTACAAGCACCTCGGTTGAAATATTCAACTTGTGGCTTAGTGCACGAATCATGTCCAGGTTTAGCTTCCTTCTTTTGTGCAAAATCTCACTAACCCTGCTTTTGTATCCTATACAACCAACAAGGTCAGACTGGGTATAGCCCATTTGCTCCATTCTGAACTTGATTGCTTCTATAGGATCAGGAAAATCTATTTTAAACTTACTGTCTTCATATTTTTCAATCAGAATTGACAGTATTTCCAATTCATCACCCTCGGCAGTTCCTCTTTTTGCATAAAAAATATGCTCCATTCTTTTTACCGCATCGCGGTAATTTTTTTCTGTTTTTATTGGCCTAATGTTCATGGCTATATGGTTTTGGCATCAATTTGATCATATTCCTTGTGGGTTCCAACGAACCTGATCCAAACAATTTTGAATTGATAATTAATTCTCACAACTAACCTAAAGTGGTTTCCTTTTATATTGAAAACAACCCTTTGGCTATCAAGAATGCTTGCAGAGGGATATTTGCTTTTTATCTGCATGGCAGATGTCCATTCAGCTCCAAGCATCTCTTTGTACCAAGCTTTTAGCTGTTGCTCCAGAACAGGATTTTTTATCCAATACTCCCTCAGAACCGCTTTCGCAATCACCCTCATGTCATTCTCTTTGTAAAATTAAACAATAGTTACCAAATTGGTAACTATTGTTTGTGCATCAACACCCCAAATCCACACAATGGATTCAGTTTCAATCTAACAGATTTTTAAATTGGCAAATTCCCCATTGTTTGGGGTCAAACAATGTGAAAATCTACTGTCTAAGCTGTGATTTTTCTCTTTTATATATGTGTTAAATCGTAAATTCGTTGAGGACAATACATTATCTATGCCCGAATCATTTGACTTTGATGCGATTGTAATTGGTTCCGGCATTTCGGGTGGGTGGGCGGCCAAAGAACTCTGTGAGCGAGGGCTAAAAACCATTGTGCTGGAAAGGGGCACCATGGTGGAACACATCAAGGATTATCCAACGGCAAACAAGAACCCTTGGGAGTTACCGCACCGAAACAGCCTGACGGAAGAAGAAAAGAAAATATATACTGTTCAATCCCGCCACTATTCTATTGGGGAAGACAACAAACATTTTTATGTAAAGGATAATGAAAATCCATACGAGGAAAAACAGCGCTATGACTGGGTGAGGGCGGATGTTTTTGGAGGAAGATCACTGCTTTGGGGAAGGATTTCGGTAAGATGGAGCGATGTCGACTTTGGTGCCAACCTGAAAGACGGTCACGGCGTAGATTGGCCCATCCGCTACAAGGACATAGCCCCCTGGTATGATTATGCAGAAAAGTTTATCGGTGTAAACGGCAGCAGAGAAGGGCTTCCCATCCTTCCGGATGGAATTTTTCAGCCAGCTTTTGAAATGAACTGTGCAGAAAAACACGTCAAGCAAAAAATCGAAAGCAGGTTTCCGGGAATAAAAATAATCAATACCCGATCAGCCAATATCACCCAGCCATTGGACGGAAGATCTGCCTGCCAAAGCAGAAACCTCTGCCACCGCGGATGTCCATTTGGGGCTTATTTCAGTACACAGTCTTCTACGCTGCCTGCTGCAGCCAAAACGGGTAACCTGACCATCCGCACCGGAGCAGTAGTGAACCGCATTGTGTACGATGAAAAATCGGGCAGGGCCTCTGGTGTTGAAGTCATCGACAGGGAAACCCTCAAGACCTATGTCTATACAGCCAAGATCATCTTCCTCAATGCATCAACCCTGGCCACAGCCCATATCCTGCTGAACTCTACCAGCAATCGCTTTCAAAACGGCATGGGCAATGATTACGATATTGTTGGCCGACACCTGATGGATCACCACAAGGGTTCTTATACCACTGCTGAAATAGAGGGGTTTGAAGACAAATACACTTATGGAAAACGACCAACAGGTGTTTATGTGCCCCGTTTCAAGAACATTGACAAACAAGATCCCAACTTCATCAGGGGCTATTATTACCAGGGCTCCGCATCAAGGGAAAGGGGCAGCCGCACAGACATCATTGGCGAAGACCTCAAAGCCATCGCAACCGAACCCGGAAAGTGGAAGATCAACCTGGGTTATTATGGCGAAACGCTTCCTTACGCTGAAAACCGCATCACGCTCAACCATAATATCAAGGATATCTACGGTCGTCCCGGAATGACCATTGACTGCTCTTTCAAAGACAATGAAAAGGCCATCTTCAAAGACGCATCTGAATCGATGAAGGCGATGTTTGAGGAAATCGGGCTGAAAAACGTAAAACAAACCGGAACCATGTCATTTCCTGGCAACGCCAACCACGAAATGGGCACAGCCAGAATGGGACATGATGAAAAAACATCCGTCCTGAACAAATGGAACCAGCTGCATGCAGTGAAAAACCTTTTCATCACGGATGGGTCCAGTATGGCCTCCAGCGCTTGCATCAACCCTTCGCTCACGTATATGGCACTTACCGCAAGAGCGGTTGACCATGCCTTCAATGAAATGAAGAAAGGGAATATTTAAGCTGCTTCGCGCCAAAAACAATTATTTCATCCATTGACGCGATTGTACAACCCAGTGATCATGTCCCCCCGAGCCTTATTCCTTTTTGGGCTATCTTTGCAACATGCTCAAAAGCACACTTCTTAAGGCCGCAAATGCAGCCGGACTGCTCATCAAAGAAAGGATCAACTCAACGTTCACCATAGCTGTTAAAGATGGTCCCAACGACCTGGTAACCGAGGTTGACAAGGCCTCAGAGGCCCTGATCATGCAGATCATCCGAGAGGAGTTTCCTGATCATTTTATCCTCAGCGAAGAAATAGGAGAACTGAAAATGGACTCCAACTACAAATGGATCATAGACCCCATCGACGGTACCATTAATTTCGCCAACGGCATTCCGCTCTGTTGCGTAAGCATAGGCATCGAAAAGGATGGCGAAATGATCATGGGTGCTGTGTACAACGCCATGATGAACGAGTTCTTTTTCTGCGAAAAAGGCCAGGGCGCTTACCTCAATGATCAAAAATTGCGGGTCAGTGAAAAAGACAGCGTCAGACATTCCTGCCTGGTTACCGGATTCCCTTACGTTTACCTGGACATGGAAAATGGCCCGCTAGAGGTTTTTAGTAGGTTGATCAGGGAGGGCGTTCCTGTTAGGCGGCTTGGCTCCGCCGCGATTGATCTTTGTTGGGTGGCGGCTGGCCGGTTGGATGGCTTTTATGAACACAAGCTCATGCCCTGGGACAGCGCTGCCGGGTATTTGATGGTGGAAGAAGCTGGCGGAAGGGTTACAGATTTCAATGGCAATAAATATTCGCCCTACCAACACCGCATCGTTGCAACAAATGGAAAAATCCACGATGAACTGATTCACTGGATTCACAATACACATCAATAAACAGCTATGTCAAGAACTGAAATAAAGGATTACGGTGAATTCGGGTTGATC